>NZ_DICZ01000031.1:0-18692 GCF_002417895.1 Lactobacillus sp. UBA5813 | reverse complement strand
ACAATGCGGCAATGGAAAGCTTTTTCCACATTATGAAGGTGGAAATGAATTATTTTACTCATCACTTTGAAACCAAAAAGCAGCTTGTCAAAGCCATGAAAGAATGGAAAGAATACTATAATCACAAAAGAATCAGACACAAGCTAAAAGGCCTAACTCCGATAGAATATCGGAATCAGACCTTAAGTAAATTTATTTAGAAATTAACGTCCAGCTTTAGGGGTTAACTTCATCATAAGTCCTTTTTTCATTACATTGTTAAATGTTCATCATGCAAATATGATGATCTGATACCTGCTTGTTTTAAATTCCTCTTAACCTTCAATACAACATTGGCTGAACCAACGATGAAATATTGACCATGTTTTAGCTCATCATTTTAAACGGCTGAATCGCCATTGTTGGCAGAAACATCCAAAATTGCAATCGCAATCGCACCGAAGACTAGTGCGGCAATTGAACCGTAGCCTAATCCCAAACTACCAATATTTGGCAGAATCAGCATCATTACTACGGCAAAAATCATTCCGACTAACAAATAAGGCAATCTCCGGCCACCTAATTTCGGTGCCCAAGTCTTATCTGATAGCGTACCAATCGCAGGCTGCACAACCAAACCGGCTAATGGTGGCAAAATAAGCAGCCAAAAGAGGCGCTCAAGCCTTCTCCTGACTGCTTTTTATATATTAATTCTGATTTCTAATTAATACTTAATTGGTTGATAGCCGTGATTAATTGCATCTGCCTTAAGATTCTTAACTTCATCATCGTTTTGAGCAGAAACATCCTCAACTGGAGCTACACCACGATCTTCTGTTTCATCTCCAGCTTCAATGCTAGGAACTTCTTGATCGTTTAAACCTTCGTCTTTGTGTTTATCAAGAACTCCTTTTACTACAGCACAAGCTACCAAAGCAAGAGTGCCAATTCCAGCACCTAAGATCCATTTATTCTTTTTCATAATATTTGCGCCTCTTTTAAATCGCTTTCATTAGTCACATTATACGACATTTATAGTAGCAAATGCCACTATTATCACCAAAGAATCTGATTATTTAAGTAAAAATTTACAATTGCCTTTTGTCTGCATTTCATGAAAGTTTTCGTATGAAATAGAAATCATATCTTCGAGTGCTGGTTTAGTAAATGAACCCATATGCGGTGTCATCAAAACTTTAGGATAAAGACTCATTAATTCTCTAACTGCCGGATCAGGTTCCTGTCCGATTGACTCAAACTTTTTGCCAACGAGGTGCTTTTCATCAACAATTACGTCGCCGCCATAGCCCGCAATCTCGCCACTTCTAATCGCATCAGCGATTGCTTGGGTATCAGCTAGTTCGCCACGCGCGGTATTAACCAAATAAGCCGATGTTTTCATCTTTTTAAGAAAATATGACACATGAACAGAGACAACATCGCTCTTTTGGACCAATTCATCCTGAGAGACAAAATTAACGTACTGCTTAGCTTGATCAGATGGAAATGGATCATATGCAAGTACCGTAGCACCAATTCCGTCCCATAATTTAGCTTCTGCGACACCGATTTTGCCAGCGCCGAAGATACCGATTGTTAGACGATTAAATTCTGTCGCAAAATATTGGGGATGCATTATGAAATCGCCCAAATGTACCTCATACCTAGCTTCAGCAATATGGTGTACCAGATTCTCACCCAAAGTAAAGGCCAGATTTGCTACAGCAAACGGTGAATAATTAGGAACACGTGCAATGGAAATGCCAAGTTTCTTGGCCGCTTGCAGATCAAAATGGTTGTAGCCTACAGTTCTGGTGAAGACCCAATTTATACCGTAAGACTTGAATTTCTTCAAATTCTCAGCATCACACAGACAATTTCCCCGTACGAGAACGGCATCGCAATCTTGCGCCATTTCCGCATTATCTCGGGTTAAATATTCTTCGATTAATTTCAATTGGTAGTTTTATTTTATTTAAATTTTCAAAATATGGTTTTTCCAATGGTCGAACGCCATAACATACTATTTTCATAATTAGAACTCTTTTCTTAAGTGTGTATTTAAGACTTTAATTCTATTTTATTGCTTTACAATAGCATACAGTAATGTATTTCAACACATATATTATATTTTTACTATTTTATCTGGTTATAAATTTAATTGACAAATCATATATTTTTAACTATTATTTGATCAAATTCTAAAACGCATTAAGGAGGTCTTATTATGACTAAAACAAAATTATCAGATCTTGATTGGAATAACTTAGGCTTTCATTACCATGACTTGCCCTATCGCTGGACTGATACTTTTAAGGACGGCAAATGGCAAGGCGGTCATTTGACCCAAGATTCTACTTTAACTTTTAACGAGGCGGCCGAAGAGCTGCACTATGGCCAAGAAGTATTCGAAGGCCTTAAAGCTTATCGCAGAAAAGACGGCGGCGTTAACTTGTTCCGTCCAGACCAAAACGCCAAAAGAATGGTGAATTCCGCTAAGAGATTGTTGATGGAACCTTATCCAGAAGAAGAATTTTTGAAAGCGGTCAAGGCTGTCGTTAAGGCCAACCAAGAATTCATTCCGCCTTATGGAACAGGGGCAACTTTGTATATTCGTCCATTCATGATGGGTGTTTCACCTTTGACAGGTGTAGCTCCTGCCGAAAATTATATTTTCCGTGTTTATGCAACGCCAGTTGGTTCCTATGTTAAAGGCTTGAAGCCAATGCCTTACACAGTAAGCGAATACGACCGTGCCGCTCCATTTGGAACTGGTCAAGCCAAGACGGCCGGCAACTATGCGGGAAGTTTGTTGCCTTCTCTTTTAGCTAAAAAAGAAGGCTTCGCTGATTGTTTGTATTTGGATCCAGCTCAGCACAAGTACATTGATGAATTTGGTGGTGCTAACTTCTATGGCATTACTAAGGATGGTCAATTCCAAACTCCAAAATCTGATTCAATTTTGCCTTCAATCACGAAATACTCAATTTTGAAGGTAGCCAAAGACCTTGGGATGAATCCAATTGAAACCAAGATTCCAGTAGATGAAGTAGATAAATTCGAAGAAGCTGGTGCGATGGGGACAGCCGCAGTTATTTCACCAGTTGGTTCTTTAACTTATAAGGGTAAAAAGCATATCTTCCACAGTGAAACGGAAGCTGGTCCATTGACTCAAAAGCTTTATAACACTCTATTTGGAATTCAAGTTGGGGATTTGCCTGACAAATATGGTTGGACCGTTCAACTTGATTTGGATTAATACTAAAATTAAAAAAATAAACGCCTTAGCATAAGCTAAGACGTTTTTTGGTTAAATTCTTTAAAACATACTTTAATGTTTTCCATTTTTAGGCATTTTTATAAAGTATACTTTATACTTTTTGCTTTTTTGGCTTTTTTATAAAGTATGTTTTATAAAAATTAATATGGATAATTATTCAACCGATCTTTTTCGGTTATTTTTCTAACCACTCTGCCTGGCACGCCAACAACCAAAGAATTATCCGGTACATCTTTAGTAACCACGGCACCTGCGCCAATAACGCAGCCATTGCCAATCGTTACTCCTGGACAAACAGTTATGTTGCTTGCAAGCCAGCAGTTATCGCCAATCGTAATCGGCGCACCATATTCAACAGTATCGACCTCACCATCAGCTTGCATTCTTGGATTGCGTTGTTGATACATCAAGGGATGGAGTGGTGTAATTAAGGAAACATTCGGACCACACATCACATTCTTTCCGATTGTGATTGGACATGTATCAAGCACGGTTAAATTGAAATTGGCGTAAAAATTCTTACCTAAATGAGTGAAACGACCATAATCAAATTGAATTGGTCCTTGTAAAAAGACACCATCCCCATGATCCGGACATAGTTCATTCAATATTTCTTTTCTCTTTCCATCAGTTTCCGGGAGTTGATTATATTTTTGACATAAAAGATGGGCTTTTCTGCTCATTTTTGACAAGCCATCTTTTCCAGGACGATAAGGCTGTCCTGCCAACATTTTTCAATATTTTCTTTCATAGATTTCCCTCTTCCTATGGTTTTCATTTTATCATGAAAGCGCTATTAGCAAAATGTTTATAGTGAATACGCTATAATGATTATAAGTTTAGTAAGAAGGTAGAAATGCATGATTATCGCCCGTCATCGACGACAAGTAATTGAGAAAATAAAAAACAACGCCGAGCAGAAAAAATTTCATCAAAAAGCGGAAATAGGCGACCCAGTTTTAAGCAAAGAACAGAGCAACGCCCTGATTCGCAAGTTTTGGGCAAATAAGGACAAGGCGCCTTATCTTTTCTTTAATTATTTGCTGCGTGGAGTTTTCAATTTGATCACCCCCATTCTTTCTACTGATGTACAATTTCGCGGTTTAGAAAATTTGCCACACTCTGAGCACGCCTTTATTACTAGCAATCATTACAACCAACTTGACGTGTTGCCCATCAAAAAATTAGCCATGAGGCAGCATCGGCGTTTGTTTTTTATTATCAATGATATCAACTTAGTCATGCATTTCCCGATAGGACTGATTGTTTGCAATGTCGATACTATTCCGATCAATCATGATCTGCACTATTTGGGACACACTTTGCCGAACAAAATCAAAGAAGTTTTGCAGAAAAAAGCATGGGTGCTCGTTTATCCAGAACAGGAAATGTGGTTCAACTACTGCAAGCCCCGCCCTCTTCAAAAAGGAGCCTACTATTATGCTGCTAAGCTGCAGGTACCTATTATCTCCTGTTTTGTCGAGATTCGTCCACGCAAGTCAAAAGAATGGTTCCACCGCGACTTTTATAAAACCGAAAAAATCGTGCATATTCTGCCAACCATTTATCCCGACGCTAACAAATCGATCATTCAAAATACAAAAGATATGAGAGAAAAGGATTATTTACAAAAAAAGCAGGCATTTGAACGAGCATTTAACACAAAACTGGACTATCATTTTTCTTATAGTGATATAGCTGGATTTGATAAAAAATAGAAAGCGTATAAATATGAAAACATGAATTATTACTGGAGCATCAACTGGAATCGGAAAGGGAATCGCATTAGCCGCATTGAAGCACGGTGAAAAGGTGATTGTAACTTCCCGCAAGACAGAGAAATTGCAAAGTCTCGTTGACCAATACCCAGATCGTTGCATCCCCAAGCAATTGGATCTAACCGACACGGACTCGATGAAAAAGTTTATGACTTATGTTCAAGACCTGGATCACATTGATGTTTTGGTCAACAACGCAGGTTATGGCTACCTCGCCGCCGTAGAAGAAGGAAAATATTACGAAATCAGAAAGGTTTTTGATACCAACCTCTTTGGGCCAGTCGCCTTAACTCAGGCAGTTCTGCCAAAAATGCGGACTCTTAAAAAAGTGCGATTATCAATATTTCATCTGTCAATGCTGTTCGCGGCAGCACGGGCTCCAGTTTTTACGCAGCTACCAAGGCAGCTTTAGAGTCAATTTCTGATGCTTTAGAAAGAGAAATTGCTCCATTTAACATTAAGGTGATGATCGTTGAACCTGGCGGTTTCCAAACTGACTTTTATGCTAGCTTGGAAGAAACAAAGGACAAAGTTAAAGATTACGATCAGCAAAAGTATTCTGGCGATAATGAATTGGATCGCAAGAAGAATATTTCTGCAGATTTAAACGTTCCTGGTGATCCAATGAAGGCCGGCGAAGTCATCTATGAAGCAATTCAAAAAGATGATTATCCAAAGCGGCTTTTGTTAGGCAGCGATGCATTGAATTTCATCCAAAAAGAATTACAACGTAGATTAAATGAAACGAAAAAATGGGCCGACACAAGCAAAAAACAGATGAATAATTAAAAATGCAAGCAATAAAATGCTTGCATTTTTGTTTCTTAATCAAATTTTGTTCTCCAATGATTATCCTTAGACGCTTCATAGCACATCTTTATTTGTTCAGGAGTATTACGATCAATCGAAAGTTTAGGCAAATTATCTAAAGCAAAATAACGGCAATCACTTGTCTCATCATTTTCTTCAAACTCTCCACCTATCACTTGGCATAAATAAAAGGCCTTCATTATTCCTGTAACTAGAATTGGTTTATTATGCTTATTTCTATCCTGCAAAGCAATCAACAAAACAGGCTTAACATCCCTGCCTGATTCTTCCTTTGCTTCTTTAATGCAATTTCCCTCAGTTGAAAGATTAGCTTCACACCAACCTCCTGGCATTGACCAATCGTCCGTAAGTTTTTCATGCACAAGCAGAATTTTATTATCTTTAAAAATAGCCGCCCGTGTTTCAATTTTGGGTGTTTGATATCCTTCATCACCACAAAACAAAGTTTTGACTTGCTTGATCGGCATCCCTGTTTTGACTTCCATCATTTGCGCGGCAATTTCACGAACTTGCTGATAACGTTCACGATCAAAAACATCATGGCCGTACTTAAGACCATTCTGCGCAATACTCTGTAACTCAACAGCCCAGTCAGTAAATTGATCATTTGTTTTCATGTGATTTTCTCCTGATGCTATTCATATAAACTTACTCAAGTTTATTTTAAACATATAAAGTGTCTCACTTTTAGGTCTCAGTTCATATTCAATATGCTTTTTTATTTAAAAATAAATAACTATATTTATAGACGAAACTAATATATAGTTTTTAACTGTTATAATTCCTTATTATTAAAGATTTTATTTTAAGTTATGTTCTTTTACCATTAAAATATTTAAGCCACCAAATAAAATCAAAACCGAACAAATAATTATTAGCACCGAATAATCAGAATTATCTAATAAAAAGCCAGAAATTAAAGATCCTATTGGGCCACCAATAGATGTACTTGTTAGAATTGTAGTTAAAATTCTACCTAATATTTGATCATCTGAAACTATTTGAATCATAGATTCGGATAAAATATTATGAATGCTTGTAATAAAACCAAAAGAAAAAATCAATAAACTAAATCCAAACCAATTTTTAGTTAAAAAAAGCATCAATAAAACCGGTAAAGCACTTAGTAACCAAGTAATACCTATTGTCTTTACTTTCACTTTCATTTTTTCTGTCATAATCGAACAAGCTATAAAACCAATTATAAAGCAGATATAAAAAGCACTATAAAAAGTCGCATTTTTAAATTCTTGTGCAACTTTTGGAAGTAGAATTGTCAAGGCAGGAGTGACAAAAGAATAAAGTAACGATGACAAAAAATAGTGCCTATTCACTCAATCGTTTCATAATCTTTACATATTCTTTACTTATTCTTTACCAAATCGATATAAAATATAAGAATATGTTAAGCAAATTGACACACTAAATTCAGAGTTTTAGAATAGTTACTGAAAATTGAATAGCAAAGCAAATGAACTGTTAGGTGAGACTCCTACGTGAACATATGCTGACGCCCAGCAACATCTAGAGATGCCAACGAGTAAAACAAGAATGGTCGATACAAGGCTTTTCTCAGTCAGCTAATTTAACCAATTTACGTCACGTAGTGTTAAAACTGAACGACGAGTAAAAATCGATTGGTGAAGCTGGTGCAGTGCATGCACCAGCTTTTTTGTTTATTTGCCGAGTATTTTTTAGAAGGAGAATTGATAATGTTAAAGATCAACCAATCCAGAAAAATAACTCCGGATACCAAGTTTATGCAAGAAATGTCATTAGCAGACAAAAATGCTGTTTTAACTAAACTGCATACATCTGTTAACGGCCTTACATCTAGTGAAGCGAGAGCGCGATTAGAAAAGAATGGCCCTAATGAAATTGCTAATAAACAAAAGCATACGACCCTTCATTATCTAGTCGAATCATTTCTAACCCCATTCACTATCGTGTTAGTGATTCTTGCAACTTTGTCTTTTTTCACTAATTATCTATTAGTTCCAAATGATCAAAAAGACTTAAGCACTGTTTTCATCATGCTAACCATGATTGTTATTTCCGGTTTGACGAGTTTTATTCAAAATGTCAAAACCAATAACGCTGTTGAATCCTTGCTCAAGATGATTTCCGTCACGACTAATATTCTCCGTGATGGGAAGAATCAAGAATTACCTACAAAGGATGTCGTTATCGGCGATGTGATCAACTTAGCTGCGGGCGATTTGGTTCCTGCTGACATGCGCTTAATTCGCAGCAAAGATCTCTTTTGTTCATCAAGTTCTTTGAACGGTGAATCAAATCCGGTTGAAAAAATGGCCGATAAAAAGCCAAAGCCTGATTCTAAAACTTATTTAGATTATCCAAATATTTTATACGAAGGAACTGTCATCGTTTCAGGTTCTGGCACCGGCGTTGTGTTTGCTACAGGAGAACAGACCGTTTTTGGTAAATTAGCCAAAAGCATTTCCAACAATAAAGTTAAAGAGACTACTTTTGACGTCGGCATTAAGAACATTTCAAAAATTTTGCTGCTAATGACGGCAATAATCGCTCCGTTAGTTTTTATTATTAACGTTTTAACTAAAGGAAATTGGCTCAACGCTTTAATTTTTGCGATTGCTACTGCTGTTGGCCTTACTCCAGAAATGTTGCCTGTTATTGTTACCAGCAACTTGGTCAAGGGTTCAATCGAAATGTCCAAGCACGGCACGATTGTTAAAAGAATGAATTCAATTCAGAACTTCGGTTCCGCAGACATTCTTTGTACCGATAAAACTGGTACTTTGACTCAAGATAAGGTTGTCCTAGAGCGACACTATGATCTTAATTTAAAAGAGACTAAAAAGGTCCTAGGTCTTTCCTATTTGAACAGTCATTATCAAACAGGGATGAAAGATCTGATCGATAAAGCAATTATCGATGCGGCCAAAAACGAAATCGATACCGCAAAAATTAAAGCAAACTACCAAAAGATTGATGAAATTCCATTTGATTTCAAGCGTCGCCGGATGAGTGTTGTGGTGATGAATAAAGATCATGAACATTTATTAGTTACTAAAGGCGCTGCCGAAGAAATGCTTGCTTGTTCAAGCCAAGTTGAAATCGATAACCAAATCAAACCATTAAATGACAAAATTCGTCAAGATATTTTGCAAAAAATCAAAAATCTCAATAATGATGGCTTGCGCGTTGTCATGCTCGGTTATAAGAAAAATCCCGCTCCAGTTGGCGAATTTAGCGTTGAAGATGAAAACAATTTAACTTTAGCAGGATTCTTAGCTTTCCTTGATCCACCTAAGGAAACGGCTAAAGAAGCATTGACTAATCTCAAAAATGACGGTATCACTGTCAAAATTTTAACAGGTGATAACCAAGAAGTAACTCGCAATGTCGGTTTAAAAGTTGGACTCAATGTTGATAAAGTTTATCAAGGTAGCGATTTTGAAAATAAAACCGATGAAAAAATGAAAAAAATGGTGGAAGAATGCAATATCTTCGTTAAGCTGGCACCTGAACTAAAGGCTAAGATTATTGATTTGCTCAAAGAAAATGGCCACACAGTTGCATATATGGGCGATGGCATCAATGATGCTCCAGCAATGAAGTCAGCCGATGTTGCTATTTCTGTTGATACTGCGGTCGACATTGCTAAGCAGTCAGCTGATATTATTTTGCTGCACAAGGATTTACGAATTCTTGAAAAAGGAGTCCGCATTGGCCGGCAGATCTTTGGCAACACCATGAAATATATTAAAATTACCCTTTCCTCCAATTTCGGCAATATTTTATCGATTTTGGTTGCATCATCATTCTTGCCATTTTTGCCAATGTTGCCACTGCAACTGTTAATTTTGGACTTGATCTACGGAACAAGTTGTTTAGCTATTCCGTTTGACACGATGAATAAAAAATACTTGTCTGTTCCACGAAAATGGAGCACGAAGACGCTGCCTAAATTTATGTTTTTCTTCGGCCCTACCTCTTCAATTTTTGATATTATTACTTTCGCTTTACTATTCTTTGTGGTTTGTCCGCACGCTGTTGGAACAAGTTTTGCAAATGCGAATGCAATGCAGAAAATAATTTTCAGTTCCATCTTCTGCACTGGATGGTTTATTGAATCTCTTTGGACGCAGGAAATGGTCATTCACGCTTTGAGAGATCCCAAGGTTCCATTCATTAGTCAGCATGCTGCTCCTGTGGTTACTTTTGCTACGATTGGCGCGGCCCTTATTGGAACAGTTTTGCCATTCATTAATTCAATTGCACATGCGATGAAATTTGGAGCTATTCCTGTTTACTATTTAGGGATTGTTGCGATTTTATTAACGCTTTACATTCTGCTCACGACTGTAGTTAAGAAGTGGTATTTGAAGAGCGAAACATATTTAATTTGATGATATTGACAAACATAAATCTTTTGCTCACATGCAATGGTCAAAAGAAGCAGTTCAACTTTATTTAGTTGAGCTGCTTCTTTCTTCTAATTGTTTTATTTTCTAAATTGTTCGATGCAGTAAACATTGCTGAACGTCAAAGTATTGCCTTTGCGAGTCAAACCGCCTGTTCTTGAATTTTCATATTCCCAATAAAATGATTGATCAAATGAAAAGCCATTCTTTTGTGATTCACTTACTGAGAGCAATCTGTGTTTGGCAACATAATTATCAATCTTTCTCATTTTGCTAAGTGAATAGTGACGGCTTGGATCCTTGTAGAATATACTGCCATCCGCGTTTTAATTGAACAATCACATTGGTATCATCATTCGAAACTCCAGCAGCACTCATCCCATCAATAATTGTCTGTGTTTGTGGCAAAGTAGTATTTAAGCCTTCAAATCTGGAATTAGTGAAAACCAGTCTAACAAAATTTTTCTTTGCAAAGCGTCTATTTTGCTCTTTAGTTAAGTGAAATTAATCTGGAAACATAAGCTTATCCTTTTTCTTTAAACTTCTCTCAACATATTGTAACTTTGTTTTCCATCAGGATCAGGCAAATCATGTGTTTAATTGCCACTCTACCCTGACTCTTAGCAATTTCCGTCATTTTATCCAACAAATGTGAAGCAATTCCCCGATGGCGATATTCGGGAGCACCTACAATTGACAAGATCATTTGGTATTTGTCTTCAGCGCGATTAGGATGATTTTTAAAATAAAGCTTATCTTCGATGTAACGCTTGGCAAAAGCTGGACCAAAGGTATGACCAACAATTTTTCCAGTCTCTTCATCTTCTGCAACTAAAAAAGTATCAGGATAGTTCTCAATTCTGCCGATCATGTCTTTTTTAGTCATTTCTTTATTCATATGAAAAGCTACTGATTCAAGATCAACAATCGTTGGTAAATCGGCTTTTTTTACTGTACGATAAATTATTTTCATTAATTATTCCTACTTCTTAATTCTTCTTATTGAATTTTACAGAGTTAAATACTTGGTCGGCACATGATCACAAAGCCACACTTCATTATTGCCAATATAAAATTTAATTCCATCTTTCACTGCTTGTTTAGCATTAATTTTTAAAATAACCGGATGGTTATCGCGTCTTTTACCAACAGACTCGGCCATTTCAATATCAGTCGACAAATGAACATATTGTCTGCCCATTGGTAAAAGTCCCTCTTTCATAATGCTAGACAAAAAGGAATGCGTCGTACCATGATATAAAATATCTGGCGGTATTGCCTGCTTTCTTTTGATAATTCCGGGAATAGAATGGCCATATAAAGCACAGATTTTCCCATTTTTTATTTCAAATCGTTCTTTATCACTAAAATTCATAATTTCCCGTATTTTCATCTCAGTTAATTTTGGCTGAAAATGGTGCATCTTGTTCATTGCATTCAAGAATTTTTGTAAATCAACAAAACCGTATTCATCAAGCTTTAGGCCATATTTTTCTGGATTATGGCGCAAACAGTAAGACATTTTTTTGCTAATAAAGACATCTGAACGGTGAGTAGAATAATTGTTCATATATTTACCTTCCTTATCTTTATTTTAAAAGCAATTTGGTCTGTTTTTCTTATTTGCCCAGACCAAAATTTTACAGGAAAATTATTAATATTAACCATACTTAACTTTGTTTGAATTAATAAAATATCTTTTAACTATACCTTCCTTGTTTTATAGACCAGTATTTACAGATAAATATTTTTATTGATTTTAATACACATACTCGATTAGAGTATGTGTATTTATGTGGTAGGTTTTAAGATTTTAGTAACATTCTACTTTAAACATTACAAAAAAATGATTAACACTAGGATTAAAGTATTTATAAAATAGATTTTTTCTTTTGAGTTGCACTTTAAATTATTTTCTGCTAAATAACACTATAGATTTATCAGAGTTAAATTCTTGAGATACTATTTTTTTGTGGTTTCTCCCTTATCAAATTTTCTCATTCTATGTAAATTTAAAATTGATTGTGGTCGAGCATTATAATTAAGGTTTGTTAAATCGCCAATCGTTTCGAGCTTACCATGCAATTTATTGACCTTAGTATCTAAGGTACAGGTCATAACAACAGGAGCATTCTTGTAAATTTGTTTTTTCTCTCCTTCTTTTGCTATCCTTACTAAGATTGGATCCTTAACGATGACAGGCAAAATATCAGATAATTCAACTGCCTTAGAACCTTTACTATCATTTACATGGGTCTGTATTAAAATATAAAGGAACTGGTAAATTTGTCCGGTAGTTTTATACTCTCTGTTTAATTCAGAATTAATCTTCTTAGAATATGGAATAAAAACATATTTGTAAATTGTACCGGCAATAGTAACTTGAAATTTCATATAAAAACTCCCGAGGCGATCATGTGTATCCTTATCAAAAAAATTTAAATGAATTTCTTCAAATGCAGCATTCATCCAAAAGTGCAATAGACAACAGTAATAAGTCGGTTTCAGCTTTCTGGGCTTTCTATACAGCTAATGCTCACTATGAAGCAACCCTAGAAAACGTTAATGCTGAAACTCTTAGGACATTCCTTGATTATTTAATGCAAGAAAAACATTACAAGAGCAGCACTGCGCTTAAATACGCTACATATTTGAAGAAATACTTTCACTATCTTTACGTTCATAACATTATCAAGAACTATCCAATAGCCGATTTGAAATTCCCTCAAAAGAATCGAAAAAGAACAGTTATCGTGGGATGGATTAAATACATGCCCCGTATTCTTAAGGATGATCAAATCTCTGAAACTCTCAAAGAGGTTTTGTTGGCTATTGGATCGGGTTATGAGCCTAGAGAACTCTGTGATCTTAAAACTTCAACAGTTCTCAGCAATAAGAATAGCCCATTACATGAAATAATCGTGAAAAGCTTATGGCACTTCGAAAACGTTAAAAAAGCTAAAAATGATACGTATTTTGTCCTAGATAAATTCGGCAGAAAGTATTCATCTTATGAAGCAATTAACAATCATATAAACCTTCAGGATAAAGGTAAGCTCAATATGCCTTTAGGCTTAAAACAACTCAGGACAAGTTACATTTTTACGTTTGTAAGCAACGAAAAGTTCTCAGATGAGGAATTGATGGATAAACTCCATCTTTCCAAAAAATCATTAGCTTACTATAAGACGGCTATACAAAAAGATGTTGAGCTGGTTGATTTTAAGCAGGAATTTCGTTCTAAAAATAATTAATGATTTAATCAATATATAGACAAAGAGCCCGAAAAATCAACTCCATCAGGTAGTTACATAAACATTATCTAGTAGTAAATTAACAAATCCTCATAAAACAAAAAACAAAGTAGGAAAATTAAACAATGTTATCTTGATGATCAGACCCTCTCTTTCTGCTTTTTCCTTAAAACTCTGTCTTGTATTATAAATATTTTCGTCAAAAAAACAGCGAAAATTTATAATTTACTGTTAATTATGAAGATGATACTAATTTCAGTAATTTAATATATACTTTTTTAATCTTGTTCATAATCCATTTACTAGCAGAAAACTCAAAAAATTTTTCTTCTCTTAAGCTTAGGTACACTTGAGATTTTTAGTTTTTGCATATGTTATTTTATAAATTTCATGTTGACATAATATAAGTAAGCGTTTTACTATAAAAGCGAATTGAATAAATGTTCTTCGAGGCAGGGTGAAATTCCCGACCGGCGGTAAAGTCCGCAACCCGCATATGCGGTGGAATCCCATTTGGGTACCGATAGTTACAGTCTAGACGGCAGAAGAAAGATAGGTCTACGCTTTTTTGTGTTGGATTTATTTAACTCTACGATAAATAATTGGAGTCTCGAGAAATCGAGACTCTTTTTTTGTTCTGAAAGGGAGTGAATTTAAATGGAAAATGATAAATACTTCATGCAATTAGCTTTGCAAGAAGCATGCAAAGGTCGACATCAAACTTGGAAGAATCCTCTAGTTGGTGCCGTAATTGTTAAAGATAATCATGTTTTAGCTAAAGGCTATCATCATCATTTTGGTGAGCAGCATGCTGAACGTGATGCAATTTCCAAATTAACCCCAGAACAATTATTCAATTCAACACTTTATGTAACTTTAGAGCCATGTAATCACTTTGGCAAACAGCCACCATGCTCACAATTAATTGTTAATAAGCATATTAAGCGCGTGGTAATTGCCCAAATTGATCCGCATAAATTAGTAACTGGAAAAGGAATTGCCGCTTTAAAAGAAAATGGTATTCAAGTTGCTACAGGAATTCTCACAAATGAGGCACGAAAGCTAAATGAGCACTATACCTATTTTTACGAAACGAATCAGCCGTGGATTACGGTTAAGCAAGCTATTTCGCTTGATTATAAAGTTGCAGTCAGAACAAATCAGCGAACTAAGATCACCAATGATTTAGTTTATCAAAAAGTTCACAGCGAGCGGGCTGATTATCAGGCTATTGTAATTGGCAGCTCTACAGCAATTATTGATAATCCTAGTTTATTGACCAATGTCCATACCGATTACTCACCTATTCGCATCGTACTTGATCGGCGTGGACGATTATTAAAGCATCTTGATTTAAAACTATTTACTGATCAAAAAGCGCAAACTTGGATTTTTACTGAAAATAAGTCATTATCCTCGCATCCCTTTAACAACAAATTCGTACATTGTTTTTTCAGTAAAAATGACAGTATTGGCGCCATGATTAACGAACTTAAAAATCAAGAACTCCAATCGATTTACGTTGAAGGAGGACCTACCTTGGAAAAATCATTTTTAGATAATTATCTTGTTAACGAATTAATTACTTACATTGCGCCTGATTTACTTGGAGCAAACGGCGTTTCTGCAGTTTCTCCTTCTTCTTTTCATCATTTCAGTGATGTGAAAATTGATAAGCTTAATAATAACGTTCGGATTGATGAAAGGAGGCAAAATGTTTAGTGGCGTAGTTGCTGGCAAAGCAGAAATTGCCAGCATTAATAAAAAAGACGAAACAATTCAAATGACAGTTGCCTACACACGGAATCTTTTAAAAAATATCAAAATTGGTGACTCTATTTCAATTAACGGTACGTGTTTAACAGTAGAAAAATTTAATGACCATCAATTTCAAGTAACGATGATGCCACAAACTTATGAAAAAACCACCTTCAAAAATCTTCAAGTTGGTGACAAGGTTAATGTCGAACAAGCAATGAAAGCTGACGGACGTTTTGAAGGACATATTGTTACTGGTCATATTGATAATGTTATTAAAGTTGCTAAGAGAAAAATCGACGAAAATGCAATTGAACTTTGGTTTACTATTCCAGCTAGATTAGAAAGCCAAATCGTTCCTCAAGGAAGCGTAGCCTTAAATGGTGTAAGTTTAACTGTTATGGACGTTAAAAATCACAAATTTTCAATTGGCTTAATTCCTCATACTCAAGACAAAACTAATTTAGCTCACTTACAGGTCGGTGATGAATTAAATCTTGAAACCGATATTTTAGGCAAATATGTACAAGCAAATTTAAATAAGGAGAAATTTTAAAATGGACGTTAAGAAAATTCAAAATGCAATTCAATGGATGAAAAATGGTGGTTTAGTAATTGTTGCTGATGATGAAGATCGTGAGTCTGAGGGTGATATGATCGGAATTGGCTCTAAAGTTACTCCTGAAAACGTAAACTTCATGACTAAATATGCTCGTGGTCTGCTCTGCACAAGCGTCGGTCGTAAAGTAGCCGAAAGATTAGAGCTTCCACAAATGGAAACAAATAATACTGATCCATATGGCACAGCTTTTACAATCAGCGTTGATTACAAAACGACAACAACTGGAATTTCCGCATATGATCGTGCCGCAACTATTAAAGCAATTGCCGATCCCAGCTCCAAGCCTGAAGATTTCTTCCGCCCTGGTCACTGCTTCCCTCTTGTTGCTAAAGATGGTGGCGTTTTAGAAAGAAATGGTCACACTGAGGCCTCAGTAACTTTAGCTAAGCTTACCGGCGAACCCGAAGTTGCCTATATTTGTGAAGTTATGAAAGCTGACGGCCATATGGCTCGTCGTCCGCAGCTTCGTGAAATTGCTGAGGAACATCATATGCCATTTTTAACTATTGCTGAATTACAAGAATATGTTAAAAGTCTTGCAAGTAAACCTTCAGAATTTGTAAATTTTCCAACTAAATACGGTAATTTTAAAATTAAAAGTTTCGCTGGTGAAGATCTCGCAATCTTAAAAGGAAAAATTGATCCAAATAAACCTATGCTCGTTCGTCTTCATTCTGAATGTATGACTGGCGATACATTCGGTTCAATGCGTTGCGATTGTGGCGACCAATTACACAATGCTATGAAGCAGATCGAAGAAAATGGCAATGGTTTAATTCTTTATCTGCGGCAAGAAGGACGTGGAATTGGTTTAAGCAATAAACTAAAAGCTTATGCTTTGCAAGATCAAGGTTACGATACTTACGAAGCCAATAAAATTTTAGGTTTTGAACCAGACGAACGTAAATATCAATCAGCTGCTAAAATCTTGAAAGAATTAGGCATCTCGCGTATTAATCTTTTAACTAATAATCCAGACAAGATTGATCAATTAGAAGAATATGGTATCAAAATCGAGAAAAGAATTCCATTAGAAATTCCAGCTAATAAAATTAATCATGATTATTTAGTAACTAAACGCGATAAATTTCATCATATGTTAAAAGCAATATGATAAGGAAGAAAAAATGAAAAGATACGAAGGAAATTTTCAAAATAATAATGCAAGAATTGCAATCGTTGCTTCAAAGTTCAACGAAATTGTTACTCATCATTTAGTCGATGGAGCTCTAGCCACATTAAAGCAGTTCGGTATTAGTGAAGAAAACATTGATGTATATTGGGTTCCTGGGGCTTTTGAAATTGGTTTTGCTGGCAAAAAGATTCTTAATAGCAATAAATATGACGGCATCATGACCTTAGGAGCCGTAATTAAAGGCGAAACAGATCATTACAGCATGATTATTCAAAATGTTACTAATGCAATTATGCAAATGAATTTAGAAGCTGAAATTCCTGTTACTTTTGGAATTTTAACTACCGAAAATATCGAGCAAGCTTTACAGCGGTCAGGTTTAAAGGTCGGCAATGAAGGCAGTTCAACGGCACAAAGCTTATTAGAAATGATTTCATTAAACAAAATAATGGCATAAAATAAATCATATCACAGTAAAACGCACCTCATTAGAGGTGCGTTTTACTATTTCAATTCTTTCACCATGTTATACATAGTTTCACCTTCGGGTGTTGGAATATTATTGGCTTTGCCTTCATTTGTATATCCATTTAATTCATAAAAAGCTATCAACGGTGTCAAACAATTAATCGAAATCGCCTTTCTTCCCTGTTTTTTGGCTACTTCATCCATCTTCTTCAATAAGTGACTGGCAATTCCATTAAGACGATATTTTTTATCAACGACTATAGACAGAATCATCTGATATAGATCATTCTTGCGATTAGGATGATTGGCAAAATAAATTTCATCCTCAATATATCGTTTAGAAAAGGCTGGGCCAAAAGTATAGCCAATAACTTGATCTTTTTCTTTATCCTCCGCCACCAAAAAAGTATCAGGATAATTTTCAATGCGGCCAATCATATCCTTTTTAGTTATATCTTTTTTATATGAAAGGCTTCAGACTCTAAATTTACAACAGTATTCAAATCATAATTTTTCACGTTGTGATAAATTATTTTCATCAATATACTCTCCTAAAATAAATTTATTTGACGCATTTTGACAGTCTCATTTGTTAGTATTAATGGCGATATATTTTATCAAAAAGGCCCAAAATTCAAAAGAAATTCTGGACCAAAAATTATTTTATAAAACTTTATTTATCTTCTAAAGGAAATACCTTATCTGGATTAATTACTTCATTTGGATCAAAGACATGTTTAATCCTCGTTAATAATTCTACATAATCTTTACCATAAAATTGTTCAAAGTAATCTTTTCGCGCATATCCAATTCCATGTTCGCCGGACATATTGCCATCCACTTCACGTGCTTTCTTATAAAGTTCTGAAATAACCAGATGACTCTTTCTAGCAAATTCTTCCTTTGAATCATTATCTGAACAAAGATAAATATGCAAATTGCCATCACCAGCATGTCCAAAATTAGGAATTCTCATTCCAACTTCCTGTTCAAGTTCTTCTATTCTAGTTAATGTTAGAAAATATTATGTAAATGCATTCATCTCTATCCGCTTGAATACATTCCTGCGCCTTATCCTCGCTTTTTCGCCAATATCTGCCCTCAACCTGCTTAATAACGCACCAGAAAAAACTAATCTTTCCCGATACTGGCAGGGCAACTTTACAAGAACGTCAACC
>NZ_DICZ01000035.1:0-71755 GCF_002417895.1 Lactobacillus sp. UBA5813 | reverse complement strand
CTGCAATCACGGCATTTAACTCTCTGTTTGAACAATCTAATTACGACAGGCGTACTTGCATTGGCAGTAATGTAGCGAATATTTGTCTTAAGATGACCGTTGTGAATAATATCAACAGAGCCGCAGAAGGGGCAAGCTGGTTGAATGAGCTCAGCTTCATAAACTTTATATTTCGAACCAGCTTCGGGAATTTTATAAAAATAATCTTTAAAAATAATATTTTGATCTTCAATATTAAGCGAAAATTTAATACAATTGTTGTAAGAGGACATAGCTAACACCTTGATAAATAAAATTTTTAGTGGAATAGATTTTTTATAAAAGAGGACTATGTCCTCCTTTTTTAATGCAATAGAAAATCCTGTTAACAGCTTATCATAGAGATAAGATATCAACAGGAAAAATTATAGAGCCGTTTTTTTGTTCAATCCAATCATACGAGAAAGGAACTCCTTTTTCTAATGTTTTCAGAAATTAATTTAAGGAATCATTCATCCTTACACAAACTATTTTACAGTTTCCAAAAAGGAGACAAATTCAAAAAAATAATTAAATCAGACGTAATAGGTACATATTTAGAAATAAATAAAAAAAGCAAAAGTCCAAATATATCTAATAATGATTGGAACATGAAAAAGATATATGGCTGGTCTAGAAAAGAAACGTACTATCTAGGCGAAGAAGACGAGACTGGAATAACAGAAACGCTTCATGTATTTCCGAAGTATGATAATCTTTTTCAAAATGATTTAGAAAAAAGTATTGTTCTATCATCATTTGATGAGGATCTAGGTGATATGGATAAAGTACAGATGAGAGAAATGTATGAAGAAATTGTCAATGACAAAGGGAGAGGAAAAACTCCATATTTAATGACAGAACATTATTTATTTTCGTTAAAGCATGAAATTGAACGTCGAGAATATCCAACTAAAAAGTTATATTTATCGCCTCATACTCCAGCAGAAATTATTTTAAAACTAGATAAAACTAACTTTAGAAACAATATTCCTGAAATTATTGATGAGTTATACACGGATTTCTTTTTAAACGTTAATGAGGAAATTAAAAAGCATAATGAGGCTAAAAGTGTCGAAAAAAATAGGTGTAACGATATTAATAATTTCTTAGTTAATTGGGAAAAATATCTCCTGAAATCATTAAAAAAATTGAGCAAAGTCTTTCAAGTGATAAGTCCTTAGAAAGGTTCAAAGGGTTATTATATAGGATTGATCAACCTTTTATTTATTACATAGATGAGAACAACGAAGAAGCAAAATTATTAAAAAATATTCACAACAAAGAATTAAAAATATGGATAATTCAGTTTTAAGGAACAAAATAAAAAATTCAGTGTACTCATTTGAAAAATATAATTTAGAAAAGCTAGGGATCGAATTGTCAAAAGAAGATAAGTTTATCTTAGAAGTAGCACTGTATAGACATGCGTTTTCAAATAAAATATTAGAATATTTAAAAAAAGAAAACTGTGATTCAATTTTGATTGATGCATTTGAAAATATTTTATAAACTTCGACATTTATTAAAAGCGTACTGTATAATCTATTTAATGATATTAATAGATAAAGCGAGCGATAAAATTGGACATTACAATACAAAAACGAAACGCTAAACAATTTATTAAAAATTGGGAAAATCGAGGGCATGAAAAACAAGATAGTCAATCATTTTGGCTCCAGCTTTTAAGAGCTGTTCTAGGAATAGAAGAGCCAGAACAATTTATTAAATTTGAAAAGAAGGTTCAGTTATCACATGAAAGTTTTATTGATGGTTACATTGATCAAACTCATGTGATGATAGAACAAAAGGAAGCAACAAAAATTTAGATAAACCTATTAGACAATCTAGTGGAGAGCTACTAACACCTGTTCAGTAGACACAAAGTTATATTTAATATTGTCTTATTTAGAATTTTTTAGTTATTACTTGCATTTTTATTTAATAGAGGTAGAATATGTACTAAAATTAATATTAAAGTAAGATGAAAACATGAAAAGTGTATCTAAGAGTTTTGTGTCTTTAATAGCAGCTACAATGTTATTGACAGCAGGAGAAGGAATGTTTTATAATACTGTTAATGCTTCTACATTAAATTCGGCTGAAAGTAGCTTAAATAATAAGAATAGTGAAGACACTTGGCAGAATGTGAAGTTAATAAATGGAACTGAAATGCAAATTCTTCCAGATAATTCTTCAAAATTAAGTGGGAAGATTAAGTATAACGGTCAAATCTCTTCATATCGTATCATTTCAAACAATGGTATATATACTATCTATTTGAATAATAAAGAAGTGTATTCAGTTGATATAAATGATAGCCAGTTACTCACAACAAATGTAGGCGGTTTTAGTCCATTTATTAATTTTACGTACGCAAATGGTAAGGTAGCATTTAAACATGTGGGTAGAAATTATTATTACTTGACGACTGAGAAATATAATGCAGATACATTAAGAAGATTAAAAGGAACTACTAAGGATGTTATTATTGGTTTGCTTGGCTTTGTTCCTGTAGTTGGTCCTTATGTTTCTGTTGGTGGTTTTGCCTACAGTATTTATAATGATATTTTTGGAAGGAATCCGAAAAATAAATGGTATACGGTAAAGGAATATTGTACTAGAGGATATGAATATTATGCTTGGAAAACTTATACCTATACTGATTCTCATAGAAAACATCTGCAATCTGTTAAATGGGAGTATAAAAAAGTATTATGAGAAAAGCCTTGACTAGCAAAATTGCTAGAAGCACATTAGCGTTTATGTTTATATTTTTTACAGGTTGGTCTTCTGCAAGATTAGTACATACCGGAAAAGCTGAATCGACATATGACTATCTTATTTTAGGAGGATTTAGTCTAGTTTTAGGTATTTTGGAACTATATCGATTAGTAAAAAGTAAGTAACCTAAAACTTCAAAATTTAAAGTAATAAAAACACTGTTAAATGATGACTGATTGATATCATGGTTTAACAGTGTTTTTATGTAAAAATAAAGTTTTAGAAAACTAAATGACGCTTATTTAAATAGTCTTCTTATATGATTCAGTAAGATAATCGACTTAAAATGGTCACAATTGGTCACAGTATTTTCCAAATTAATAAATTTTGTTCCATTTTCTTCCATAATATATTGAATTAATTCAAAAATAGTATGGATTATATCGGATAAAATTTCATTAAATTGGATAATTGTTCCAATTTTGCTAATCGTAAGTTCTCAAAGCGTTAATTTTCAAATTACGTTTATATACAAAAAGCATCTCCAAAATGGAGATGCTTTTTTTGTACCAAGATAGAATAATTATAAGCTGTCTTGAATATTATCGGCTAAATAATCATAAAGCATGGCATGCTTTAAATCTTTAGTTTCAACGCCAAGTGCTTCAGCAATTGCATAAGCAAAAGCCCAAGCAGTAGCGGGCCCACGGCTAGTTAAAATTTTGTGTTCTTTATCAGTAACCGTAATGTCTTCTTTGAAGTGACCAGTTGGCGCATCTTTTTCGGTTTGTTCTTCAATACCTGGATAGCAAGTATAGTCAGCATCAGCTAATACGCCATAGCGTGATAAAGCGCGGGGAGCGGCGCACATTGCAGCATCCCACTTGCCCTGTTCATGACGTTTAACCATGAGATCACGTAACTTTTTATTATCACGCAAATTAGCGGAGCCAGTCATTCCACCTGGAAAAGCTACTAAATCGTAATCAAACAAGCTATCATCAACAACTTTGTCACAGCTTAATTTAATTTTATGGTCACCCATAACGTTTTTGCTGGTTAAACCTACCATATCCGTTTCAACATTTAACCGACGAAGAACATCGACTACGCTTAAGCCTTCTACTTCTTCGCAACCGTCTGCAAATACAACAGCAACTTTAGTCATAAAAAGTTCCTTTCTAAATAACTTAAATTTATCATCATCCCTAATTATTATATATTTAAATAAAATAGTAAATCTGATAGTCTTGATAAATGTAATGTCGGATGAGGAGTAATTGAAATTTTTTCTCTCTTTGGCGTTAACCATAGGGATTTTAGATTAGCGTTTTCTGCTGCTTGGATTTCTTCAGTTAAGTTTGAACCAACTACTAAGCAGGTGTCAGGGTCAAGCTGCAGATCATTAACTACTTGAATCAAATTATTTTTTTCAGGGAACTTTGTAGTAAAATCATCAGCAAAATATAATGCTTCAAAGTAGTCAGCAATTTGTGCTTCTTTTAAGCGTGGCAATAATTCTGCTTTTCTTTCCTTTCCTAAGGCTACTAGATTCAGTTTGCCCTTGACCTGTTCCAAAAAATCTCGACTGTTTTTGATCAGTTGGTGCTGCTTTCTTAAGAAGCCATAAAAAGTTTCTTGGACATTTACTTGGTCTGGCAAAAAATTTTGCAGAAGCAGTTGAATTTGTTGGCCCTCGCTTAATAATTTAAAGCCATTACTGAGCTGAGTATATTTTAATCGTTCACTAGGCCCAAAATTTCTTTGCTGTTTTTTTAATGTTTGCCTTAAAGCAGTTTTTAGGGCAAGCTTTTCATTTAGCAGGGTCCCTTCAGGAACAAAAATCAATGATTCAAAAGTATTCACAATCTTCCTCCTTTGATTACATTGTATAATTTTAATAGCATTTTGTATTTTGATAAAAAATTTGAGGTAAAAAATGGGGATTATCGGAACCTTTATCTTTTTAATTATTGCTGACATTCTGGCAGGAATGGTTTCTGCAATTGCGATTATGCATCGCTTGTTTCATATCCAGCTTTGCTAATTGCAGGTGCACCACCGGTAATGGCAAATATTACAAATACCGCTGCATTGATTTTTACTGGCGCAGGTTCAGCCTTGTCTTCATTGCAAGAAATGAAAGGGCATTGGTTTGAATCGGCCAAATATGCACTGTTTATTTTGAGTGGAGCTTTGGTCGGGAGCTTGCTTTTATTAAGGTTTCCTGGCACTGTTTTTGAAAAACTGGTACCGTTCTTTGTCATTTTTTCAGCTGCAATACTGTTATTAAGTGGCAACAAAAAGTTTTTAATTTAAAAGTCGAACGTTCTACAGGTAAAACGATTGCTACCTATATTGGCATGTTTTTTGCTGGAATGTATACTGGCTATTTTGGTGCTGCAGCCGGAGTTTTAAACTTAATATTTTTAACTTACGTTAGTGATGCGAGTTTTGTTGCCGTTAATGTAATGAAAAATATTTTGGGTTCTTTAGGCAACTTGTTGGCACTAATTGTCTTTATTTTTGGTGCAAAAGTTGACTGGGGGAAAGCAATACCGCTTGCAATTGGTTTGTTTATTGGTGGCTTTATTGGCCAGAAATGCATTAAATATTTGTCACCTAAAGCAGTGCGCTGGATTACCGCAGGCTTTTCCGTTATTTTAGCAAGTTACCTGTCTATACAGCATACCTATAGATCTGGTAAAATATATACGTAGCTGTAAATCGAAAGGGGGAGAATTTTATTGACTACAGAAGTTTATTTAGTTCGGCATGGAGAAACAATGTTTAATCAGCTGAATAAAGTTCAAGGTTGGTGTGATTCTCCATTAACGGTCAAGGGAATTGATGATTTAAAACGCACAGCTAGAGCGTTAGCACAAGTACACTTTGATAATATGTATTCATCCGATTTAAAAAGGGCAATTGATACTGTTCATTTGATGAAGAATGCAAATACTGTTTCTCAAATAGGAAAAATTAGAAAATTGCCAGAGTTTAGAGAGGTTTTCTTCGGTAGTTTTGAAGGCGACGATATCAATAAAACCTGGGCACAAATCGCTAAGACAGCAGGATTAGGCTACGGAACCAATGTGCAAAAAATTATTAAGCAGCTTGGTCTGGAAAAGTTCAGAGAAGCAACCAAAGAAGCTGATCCGCGTCATTTAGCAGAAAATAAGCAAGAACTGGATGAACGAATGAAAAGGGGCATCCAGAATCTTCATGAATTAACAAAGGATGAAGAGCGTGTTTTGCTTGTTTCCCATGGTGATTTTATTAAAACCTTAACAATCAAATATTGGAAGAAAAGCGATGGCTACCATGATATTCCATTTCCAGATAACGGCAGCGTTACTCGCGGATTGCTTCATGATGATGGCCGCTTTGAAATTATCGACTATAATCGAAATGCTGAAAGTTTATAAAAAGTCCTACTGCAGAAGTGGGACTTTTTTTGGTAAACTGGATAGGCGAAAGGAAAATATTTATGGATAAACAAGATCGGACTACAAAACGCTATGTTTTTGTTACTTTGTTGAATGTAATCATTACGATTGCGGAATTCTTCGGTGGAATTATTTCTGGCTCATTATCTTTGCTTTCGGATGCAGTGCATAATTTAAGCGATGTTGGTGCGATCGTTTTGTCTTTTGTTGCTCATTTGATTGGTAAAAGAAACCGCAATAAAAATAAGACTTTTGGTTATCAACGGGCTGAAACTTTAGTCGCTTTTACTAATGGCGTCATTTTGATCGTTATCAGTCTTGTCCTTTTTATTGAAGCAATCGAACGTTTTTGGAAGCCTGAACATATTAAAGGTGGCGTAATGCTAGTCGTTGCCTTAATTGGGTTAATTGCTAATTTTATTTCTATGTTTGCTATGCATCGGGATGCTAAAGGAAACTTAAATGTACGTTCAACTTTTGTGCATATGATGAGTGATGCCTTGTCCAGTTTAGCGGTTGTGATTGGGGCCATTTTTATTTACTTTTGGAAGATTGATTGGCTAGACCCTATTTTAACTATGCTGGTTTCATTGTTTGTTTTGCATGAAGCTTACGAAATTACGATGAAAGCGACAAACGTTCTGATGGAATCAAATCCAGACATCGACCTGAAGAAAATTAATCAGATTGTTCTGAGCTATCCAGAAGTTAAAAATATTCACCATGTCCATATTTGGCGTTATAGTGACGATTACATAATGCTGGATGCCCATTTGAATGTGGATAAGAACTTGACTTGTGGTGAATTTGAAGATCTTTGTCAAAGAATTGGACGAGAATTAAAAGATCAGTTAGGGGTCAACCATATTAACTTGCAAGAAGAATGCGAGCGTGGTCGAAATGATAAAATGATTGTTGAACGAGGCAAGGAAAATTAGGTGCGAAAATGAAAAATGGAGTTAATATTTTTACAGCAATTATCGTAATTATTGTCGGTTTGTATGATTTGTCCTATGTTTATAACCGACGACATCAACCAACAAATAAAGCCGGCTTAAGAGCTTTTACGATTTTAGGTGTGATCTTTACTGTCGGCGGCATAGTCATGCTGATTATGAAGCTGTGTAATTTTATTTAAGGGGATAAGATGGTCAAATTAGTTTTAGTTAGACATGGAGAAAGTGTAGCTAATGCCGCTAATGTGTATACTGGCTGGAATGATGTACCATTAACCAAAAAAGGAGAGCAACAGGCACGCGAAGCAGGACGCTTAATTAACCGAATCTCTGATTTTCATCCCACGCATATCCATACTTCGGTTTTGTCGCGGGCAATTGTCACAGCCAATATTGTAGCCGATGTGTGCAACTTTTTGTATTTGCCGATCACTAAGACATGGCGCCTAAATGAACGCCACTATGGTGCTTTAAGGGGCCTTAACAAGGACATCTCGCGCAAGGTCTTTGGCGTAGAACAAGTCCTAATGTGGCGGCGGAGTTTTGATTCCGTTCCGCCTAAGCAAGGATCGCCGATTGTTGATCGTCGTTATCGTTTATGCGATCAACATTTAATGCCTCGTGCAGAAAGCTTGCATCAGACTCAGTTGCGTTTAATGCCATATTATTATGACGAAGTTGCTTCAAGGATGATGCGCGGGGAGGATCAATTAATTGTTGCTCATGGTTCAAGTTTGCGTGCATTAATCAAAAAACTTGAAGGTATTAATGACCATGACATTGTAAAATTGGAAGTTCCTAACGCGGAGCCAATTATTTACACAATGAATGACGATATGAAAATTATAGATAAGCAAATTTTAAATTAGTGTGCGCTTGCACACTTTTTTAATGCTCTGATTCATGGAATGGGTCACAATTATGGTAAAATTTATTACGAATTAATTATTATTTCTAGTTTGGAGTATTTGGCATGCGTAAAATATTTTTATTGAGAGGCGCACCTGGCTCCGGTAAATCTTCTTTTATTGCCCGTCATCACTTACAACCATATGCGATCAGTCGTGATCAAATTCGGTTATTATTGGCGGATTTAACTGTATATTATCAAGAGGAAGCCGATTATTTACACCAGGTGATCCCGCGTCATGTAACTGTGCAGACGCAAAAAATGGTCGACAATTTGGTCGAACATAAGATGTCTTATGGCGAAACAGTAATTGTAGATGGGACCCATATTGTTCCTAGTGAAATCGAGCATTTCAAGCCATGGGTTGATAAGTATCATTACGAATTATTCGTTATTGACCTGATGCAGCATAATACTTTGGAGAGCTTATTAAAACGCAATCAAATCAGAATGCATTATGATTGGGTAAAGCCTGAGGTAGTTAAACAAATGTATCGTTCGTATAAAGCCCATCCCGAGGTTCCAGAATGGGCACATGGAATTGTTCCAAGTCAAATGGAAAAGGCTCTTTCGCAACGTGAAAGCAATCTTGATCGTTATTTTCATGTGATTGCAGTTCCTGATCAAGTTGCGGAAGAAGATTTTCCACATGTGCATATCTCGAATTTTTATTTTTCTTTCAACGACAAATTCACAGAAAAATATGGTACTTATCGAAATGTGGTTACGATTGCGAAAACTCGTGATGAAGCTGTGGAAGAATTTAAATTGCCTTATTTTGTTTTTAAATTTCATCACAAGCACTTTTTGATTTCAGCGTATCCGATTAGAAACGAAATGTTGGATCCAATTCATAAGGTTCATGGTGTTTGGTCCTATAATACGGGGCTATATAATGTTGCTGATTATTTAAAAGAATTCCCAGAAAATCGTGAACAACATGTTCATCAATTCAATTTAAGCAAGCTTGATTCGACAAGATTGCTGCATATTTGGTAAAAAAAGAAGTTACTCACAAGAGCAACTTCTTTTTTGTTGAAAAATATTTTATTAGTACTTAAAGGCTAAAGCACCCATTGGGTCCCATGGCAATAATTGAATAGGATTCTTCTTGCCTTCGTCGTAGGCTTTCTTTAAGTCATCTGGCAAGAACTTCTTGTTGATAACTGCTTGATAAACAAATGAATCAAACCACTTATCACTCATAACAAAGTAACCTTTGAATCCAGGCTTGTCACCCCATGAGTTTTCAATCTTCCACTTAGTTGGCTTGCCATCTACGATATCAACGCCGGTGATTACCATTGCGTGGTCCATCATGCTTTCGCCAGAATCAAGCATTTCAGCCTTAGACATTGAAAAGTTAACATCAAATAATTCATCGCGTCTGTAAAGTGCAGTATCAAGAAGACCGGCCTTACGTTCAGAATCCTTAACAACATTTGAACCAAACCAAACAACTTCGCCGCTCTTTAATTGCTTGATGATCAAGTCCTTCATTTCGTCTACTTTCAAGTTTAAGTGACGAACTTGACGACCGCCTTCAACGTTTCCTAAGTATTCAACTGAGAATACTTTGTGGAAAGGTTTGTCAGCAGTTGGAGCATTGATTGTGGAAATGTGGTTTTCAAGATCCATGCCCACGTATTTATCAAAGAATTCCTTTGGGGTAATGTCCTTATCAATGTGGTAATTCTTGTCGTCGTCACGGTATTCAAAGTTGAACTTCTTTGGTGGAACGCCAAGAGAAATTGAAAGAACGCGGAAGACATCGTTTAACATCTCTTCCTTGCGTTTTTCGACTTTGTCTTTAGATTTGCCATCGTTAACCAATTTGCGCAATTCAAGACCATCTTTGCGAAGCAAAGTATTCAAAGTGTCATTTAATGCACTTGAGTTGTTTGAGTTGGCAGTTTCTGGATAAACGCTCTTAGGAACAATACCGTATTTTTCAATAATGCCACAGAGCATGTCCCATTGCCCACCGTCTTGTTGTGGGGTAGCAAATAAGAATGAAACCTTGCGGTCACCTAAATCTTTATCGGCAGTTGCAATAACATTTTCAAAGAACCAATTGGATTTTTCGAACTTGTCCCAGAAGTTAGTGTAGTTTTGTGACAATTCAAAGTCCTTTAACTTGAACTTCTTTTGCAATGGGTGACGCATGGTGTTCAAAGCACTGAACATCCAGCAACGGCCAGATTGCTTTTGGTCAGCAGGTTTGCCAGTATCGATTTCGATTGAGAAAGTTGGGTCTAAATCAATCTTAGTTTGCAAGTCTTGACTTGCTTTAAAAATACCGTTTTCTTGAGCGGCCCGGCTAGCAACTTTGGCAGCAGGGTGGTTAGTTAAGTCATTTTCAAATTTAGCAATGATATCACTAGAAATTTCTTTTGCCATATTTTCCTCCTTAGAGATTTAATCAACATTTAATCAATTCCTATTTTATCCTATAAAAAAAGAAGCGTCCAAGAAGGCGCTTAAAAATTAAATGGTTTGTGGTACCATATGGCTTCTAATTCGGGATGCTGTTTGAAATATTTAATTGCAATTGGATCCAATGGCCAAATCTTTTTTTCACTTTCTTGGACAAAGACAACTACATCATGCATTATAAGTGAAATTTCATGTTGATCATGTTGTTCAGGATTAAGAAATAGATGATTCATAATCCAAACGGTCTCGTCCTTTCGCTCAATTAAATCGAGATCGGTCCGGGATGTGATTATATCGTTGTCGTTTTTACGTGTGAAATATTTTTTTGTTGGGATAGTCATTTTATTTTCCTTTTGACGGTAAAAAGAGATTTTTTTACGTATTTAATAGATAGAGGAATAAATTCTTTTTGCTTTCAATAAAACATTGTAAAATAGATACCTAGTAAAATAAAAGTAATAAATGATGGAGTTTTTTTAAAAGATGAAAATACGTGGCTTTGAAGTTGTTTCTAAGTATCAAGATCAAGGAATTAATTTGCCAAGACGGCAGACTTTAGCTAGTGCCGGCTATGATCTTGAAGCAGCCGAAGATATTACAATTCCAAGTATTTGGCGGTTAAACTTTGTAAGAATCTTTCGCTTGATTAGAAACGGCCATCAAATTTTTGAACGTGACTATGAAATGGCAGAAAAATTGTTAAAGCCAATTTTAGTTCCTACAGGCTTAAAAGCTTACATGCCTGAAGATGAGGTGCTTATTTTGGCTAATCGTTCATCCAACACCTTCAAGCGCAATCTTAGTTTGCCAAATGGAATTGGCGTAATTGATGCAGATTACTACGATAATCCAAAAAATGAAGGCGAAATTTTTGTGCAAATGATCAACTACGGCGTTCGTCCGCTTCATATTCACAAGGGAGATCGAATTGCACAAGGTATTTTTATGAAATATCTAAAAACTGATGATGATGATCCAATTGATCGTCAGAGAATCAGTGGTTTTGGATCAACTAATGAGAATGAGGGGCATTAATGGCAAGGGTAAAAACACAATATAAATGTCGTTCATGCGGCTATATTTCAGCATCTTATTTGGGTCGCTGTCCTAACTGCGGAGCATGGAATCAATTTGAAAAAGAAACGCAAGAAGTTCAAAAGCGTTCAGCTAAAGCAGCGCCTAGTCAATTAATTAAAAAGACAGGGATTAATGAACCGGTCAATTTGGAAAAAGTAAAGGCTGAAAAGGGAAACCGAATTCCAACTGAATCAGAAGAATTAAACCGCGTTTTGGGCGGAGGAATTGTGCCAGGATCATTAGTCCTAATCGGCGGCGATCCAGGAATCGGCAAGTCTACTCTGATGCTGCAAATTATGAGCGATTTATCCAAAAAATATAAAGTTCTCTATGTTTCAGGTGAAGAGTCGGCAAATCAAATTAAATTGCGGGCAGACCGCCTAGGCGTTGGTCAAAGTCAAATGCTGCTTTATCCAGAAACCGATATGCATGATATCAGAGAAACCATTGATGATGTTAAACCAGATTTTGTGGTTATTGATTCAATTCAAACAATGAATGAACCAAGTTTAGATTCAATGACTGGTTCAGTTTCACAGGTCCGTGAGGTTACCAGTGAACTAATGAAGATCGCTAAAATGGATGCCATTACGGTTTTTGTTATTGGGCATGTTACCAAGGAAGGTGCAATCGCTGGGCCGAAAATCTTGGAACATATGGTAGATACAGTCCTTTACTTTGAAGGGGATGAACACCATTCATACCGGATTTTGCATTCTGTTAAAAACCGTTTTGGCGCTGCGAATGAAATTGGGATGTTTGAAATGGAAAACAATGGCTTAAGAGAAGTTACCAATCCATCTTCAATTTTTCTTGATCAGCGTTTGCCGCAATCAACCGGATCGGCGGTAGTAGTTTCGCTTGAAGGAACAAGGCCGCTGCTCGCAGAAATTCAGGCTTTGGTTACTCCGACCGCTTTTGGTTATGCTAAAAGAACGACGTCGGGAATTGACTATAATCGTGCAGCTCTTCTTCTGGCTGTTCTTGAAAAACGAGGCAACTTAATGCTGCAGAATCAAGATGTTTACTTAACTGCTACCGGTGGTATTCGTCTTAGTGAGCCTGCGATTGATTTGGCTGCAATCATGGCCGTTGCTTCCAGCTATACTGACAAGGAGATTCAACCGACTGATTGCTTTGTGGGTGAAGTTGGCTTGACTGGTGAAGTAAGAAGAGTCAATAAAATTGAAGCACGAGTAAAAGAGGCCGCAAAAGTTGGGTTTAAGCGAATTTTTATTCCACGACATAATCTCAGCAAAAGCTTAATGAATAATGGAATTGAAGTTATTCCTGTTTCTAGCGTCCCTCAAGCATTAAAGTTAGTTTTTAATTAGTAAGATTGAACTTTTTGTCTATTACGCGTAAACTAATACTGTTACAATCTACTATTTTTGAAAGAGGCATGAATTTTGGCTAAAGAAAAGATTCGTGTAAGATATGCACCAAGTCCAACTGGTCACTTACACATTGGTAATGCACGTACTGCACTTTTTAACTATTTATTCGCTCGTCACAATAAGGGTACTTTTGTTTTAAGAATTGAAGATACCGACCAAAAGCGTAACGTTAAAGGCGGTTCAAAGTCACAGATGGAGAACTTGCATTGGCTTGGTATCGACTGGGACGAAGGTCCTGATAAGGGCGGAGACTATGGTCCATACCGTCAATCAGAAAGAAAAGACATTTATAACAAATACATCAAGCAATTGATTGACGAAGGCAAAGCTTACTATTCCTACAAGACTGAAGAAGAACTTGAAGCTCAACGTGAAGAACAACGTGCAATGGGCATTGCTCCTCACTACACTTATGAATATGAAGGCATGACTGCTGATGAAATTAAAAAGGCTCAAGATGAAGCCAAGGCAAAGGGCTTGAAGCCAGTTGTTCGTATTCATATTCCAGAAATGGAAACTTATGAATGGGACGATATCGTTAAGGGTCACTTAAGCTTTGAATCAGACACTATCGGCGGCGACTTTGTTATTCAAAAGCGTGATGGCATGCCAACTTATAACTTTGCCGTTGTTGTTGATGACCACTTAATGAAGATTACTCATGTTCTTCGTGGTGATGACCACGTTTCAAACACTCCTAAGCAATTAGTTGTTTATGAAGCACTTGGCTGGAAGCCACCTAAGTTTGGTCACATGACTTTGATTATTAACGCTGCTACTGGTAAAAAGCTTTCAAAGCGTGATGAATCAGTTTTGCAATTCATTGAACAATATCGTGACCTTGGTTACTTGCCAGATGCCATGTTTAACTTCATTACGCTTCTTGGCTGGTCACCAAAGGGTGAAAGTGAAATCTTCAGCAAACGTGAATTTATTAAGCAATTTGATCCTTCACGTTTGTCAAAATCACCTGCCGCTTTTGACCAAAAGAAGCTTGAATGGGTTAACAACCAATATATCAAGAAGGCTGATCATGATACCTTGCTTGATTTGGCACTTAACAACTTGCAAGAAGCAGGCCTTGTTGATGAACATCCAACACCAGAAAAGATGGAATGGGTTCGCCAATTGGTAAACATTTATTCAGTTCAAATGTCATATACTAAACAAATTGTTGATATGGCAAAGATTTTCTTCACTGATGCAGAAAACCTGTCAGATGAAGAACTTGAGGAAATCAAGAAGGACGATGCCCGTCCAGTAATTGAAGAATTCAAGAAGCAATTAGATTTGATTCCTCGCTTCACTTCAGTTCAAATCATGAATGCAATCCAAGCTACTCGTCATGCTACTGGCATCAAGGGTAGAAAGTTGTTTATGCCAATCAGAATTGCTACTACTAGATCAATGGTAGGCCCTGGTATCGGTGAAGCCATGGAACTTTTAGGCAAGGAAAAGGTAATTAAGCACTTGGGCTTGACCTTAAAGCAAATGGAAGAGAATGGTCTTTAATTTTTTAAAACCATAAAATCTAAAAAGAAGCTGTAAATGACTGCAGCTTCTTTTTTCTTTGGTAAAATATGGGTAATGATTACAAAGAAGGGAAAGAGCAAGCTGTGAAAGTTTTTAATACCTTATCGCGTAAAAAAGAGGAGTTCAAACCATTAGTTCCCGGACAAATTAGCATGTATGTTTGTGGACCAACGGTTTATAACTACATTCATATCGGCAATGCCAGAAGCGTAATTGCGTTTGACACGATTCGTCGCTATTTTGAATATCGGGGTTATAAAGTTAAATACGTTTCTAACTTTACTGATGTCGATGACAAGATGATTAATGAAGCAAGGGCTGAAAATACCACTGTTCCTAAGCTTGCTGAAAGATATATTAATGCTTATTTAGAGGATACAGAGGCACTTAACGTTGAACCAGCGACGCTCCATCCTCGTGCTACTCATGAAATAAAAGAGATTATTGCCTTTGTAAAAGAATTGATTGCTAAGGGTTATGCTTATGAAGTTGATGGCGATGTTTATTACCGTGCTAAAAAGTTTGCCGATTATGGCAAATTGAGTGATCAAAATATTGCGCAACTTGAAGAAGGTGCTTCAGAGCATATTAACGATACTGAGCAGCAGCGTAAGGAAGATCCGATCGATTTTGCTCTTTGGAAGGCACAAAAGGAACCTAATGAAATTGCTTGGGACTCACCATGGGGTAAAGGCCGTCCAGGCTGGCATATTGAATGTTCAGTTATGTCAACCAAATATTTAGGCGACACCATCGATATTCATGGTGGTGGACAAGATTTGGAATTTCCACACCATGAAAACGAAATTGCGCAGAGTGAAGCCAAAACCGGCAAGAAATTTGTTAATTATTGGCTTCATAATGGCTTTGTCACTGTAGGTAAAGACCAAGAAAAGATGTCAAAATCTTTGCATAATTTTGTGACTGTGCACGATATTATCAAAGAGGTAGATCCACAAGTTCTGCGTTTCTTTATGGCCAGTGTTCAATATCGTCGACAAATCAATTATTCAGAAGATAATTTAAAGCAAGCTCAGGTTATTTTGGAGCGGTTTAAGAATACACTGACTAACATTAATTATCGCTTGGAAGAAGACACAGCTAGCCAAGAAGATGCTGCCTTGAAGCAGGCCGTTGTTCAAACCAAACTTAAATTTGAACAGGCAATGGATGACGATTTTAATGTTCAAAATGCTTTAACAGCAATTTATGAATTATTGCCAGTGGTTAACGCAAATACTAATCTTGCTAATGTAGACAAAACTGAACTAAAGCAGTTCAAGAAGCTGCTTTGCCAATGGCTGAATATTTTTGGCATCGATTGTGATAAGCTGGTTGCAACTAAAGCTAGTGCAGAAGATGAGCAAATTGATGCGTTGGTTAAAAAGCGTGATGAAGCCCGTAAAAATAAAGATTGGGCTACAAGTGATCAAATTCGAGATCAATTAAAAGAAATGGGGATTACGATTCAAGATACTCCTCAAGGAACAAGGTGGACTCGTGATTAAAGTAAAGAAGTTAACTGAAAAAGATGTCAATCCAGATACTTTAAATGGTCAGACTTTGGCCTATTTTGGGGATGCCGTTTATGAAGTTTATATTCGGCGGCACCTAGTTAAAGGCGGAATTGTGCGACCACAAGTTTTGCAGCTAGAAGCTACGCATTATGTTTCCGCTAAAGCTCAGGCTGGTTTGATCACCAAGATGAGAGCTGAGCAAATGCTGTCAGAAATTGAGCTGACAGCTTTCCGTCGTGGGCGTAATGCCAAAACTCACACTAAGGCTAAGCATACTAGTTTGAAAACCTATCAATTATCGACTGGCTTTGAAGCGATGTTGGGTTATCTTGACTTGGCTGGTGAATATGAGCGAGTTGATCAATTGGTCTTTTGGTGCATTAATGCTGTGGAAAATGGAGATTTAGAAAAATATGACTTCGAATGATAAAGATTTCGTGTTTGGCCGTCATGCCGGACTAGACTTTTTAAAAACACAATCAGCAGATCGAATTAATAAAGTCTTTTTGCAGCATGGGGTTCAAGAAGATTTTGCCAATCAAGTTTATGCTTTAGCTAAGAAAAAAAGATTAGTTGTTCAGACAGCACCTAAGAATAAATTGGATCGACTGGTAGCTGGCGGAAACCATCAGGGCCTGGTGCTGGCTGTTTCTAGTTTTGAATATGCTGACCTTGATCAATTGCTGGATGAATTTGATCAAGCAGGTAAGGAACCATTCTTGCTAATGTTAGATTCAATTGAAGACCCTCATAATCTTGGCTCGATTTTACGTTCAGCTGATGCAACTGGAGTAGATGCGATTATTATTCCTAAGCGCCATGCTTCTGGCTTGACATCGGTAGTTGCAAAAACATCAACCGGAGCAATAGATTATGTACCGGTAGCTAGAGTTAATAATTTGGTACAAACAACAAAAAATTTGAAAAAGCGCGGTTATTGGGTTTTTGGCACCGACATGAAAGGAACGGACTACCGTCAGTGGAACGCTAACGGCAAAACAGTTTTAGTTATTGGCAATGAAGGCAAGGGGATTGCTCCACTGTTAAAAAAGCAGATGGATCAAACTCTGACTTTGCCAATGGTAGGGCATGTGCAGTCCTTAAATGCCAGTGTTGCAACCGGTATTCTGCTATATCAAATGTTAAATAGCAGAAATCCATTAAAATAAGGATTTGACCAGATACAAGTAACGATTTTTGTGAGCGGCAGCAAAGACAAAAATCGTTTTTTGTTTGCCTACAATTGCCGAAGTGTGGTTCTGTCATTATTTATCCCGTATTCTAATACTCAGAGGTTTTAAGAAAAATAAAAAAGCGAGGGTAAATAATTATGATCCATGCAAAGAAAGAAGCAAAATTAATCAGTGCAGCACGTCAAGACGATGAAAAAGCATTATTGCAATTATTTGAAAAATATCGTCCGTTAGTTGTAAAGAGTAGAAGAAAATTCTACTTCCGCGACTTTGATGATGACGACTGGGAACAAGAAGCACTGATTGTTTGCTTAGATGCAGTTGACAGCTACAATCCAAATCGAGGCAAGTTTGGAACTTTTTATAAGAAGCGATTATACAATCGAGCAGTTGACTTATTGCGCTACCGTACAACCAGCCGCAGAATTGGAAATGAAATTATGTTATCACTTGAGGCTTTAATTGAATGTGATAGCAACAAAATAATTGAGCCGATTGAACAGCCAATTGCTACGGTTGCGAATATGGAGAACTTAGCTGATTTTTTCAGAAATTTGTCTGATCCTGAATTGGTTGCGATGAAGGTCTTTTTAGGTCATTACACAATTGAAGAAGCAGCAGAAAAATATAATATGTCAATTGAGAAAATCAAGCGCGCAGGTCAACGTGCTTATCAAAAATTATTGAAAGCAGTCTTTGATCAAGTTAAGTAAATGGACAGTAATCGCTAGCTGATAACTGCTATCTTTGGTATAATATATCTCGTAGAATATTTTAGGAGGTAATTTAAGATGACAGACGAAATTATTAAGACTGCATTGTTAGACCGTCACATGAACGAAGTTTTTGACTGGAGCGATTCAAAGTTACCAGTTAGAGATGCCCTTTGGGACTATTTCATGGAAAAGAATGGTAGAGATACCATGAAGACGGAGGAAGATATGCTTCCATTTTTGAAAGACTCTGACGATAAAGTTAAAGCCTTCGTCAACGAAAATCTTAAGAAGTAAATCCGACTAAAAACAATGTTCTACGCACAGTGGTTACGCTTTGTTTGACCACCATGACAGCTACTGATTAGTAGCTGTTTTTTTGTGCTCTTTTTTATAATCTGCTATAATTTTGAAAATTAATTATCTAAATATTGGAAGAAGTTTTATTCAAAAAATATGAACTACATAATTGGCATGGATGTTGGCACGACCGCAACCAAAGGCGTGCTTTATGATGAAAATGGCAGTCAAATTTTTGGAATGTGCATTCCATATCCTTTGATTCAAGATGAAATTGGTCAGGCCGAAGAAGATCCAGAAGTGATTTTTGATGCTGTTCAGCAAATTATTTATAAACTTTCCCAAAAAGCGAATGGCAAAATTTTGGCAATTTCCTGGTCAAGCCAGATGCATTCCTTGATTGGTTTAGATGAAAATAAAAAATTATTAACTAACAGCATCACTTGGGCGGATAATCGTGCCGAAGAGACAGTTGCTAAGGCCAAAGCAACTGGCCTTGCAAAAATAATTTATCTACACACCGGCATGCCGATTCATCCGATGGCACCAGTTTATAAATTGTTGTGGCTTAAGGAGAATAATCATCAGCTTTATAAAAAAGCAAAATACTGGATAGGAATAAAAGACTATTTAATTTATCGCTTAACTGGTGAAATATGGGAAGACATTCCTATGGCGGCCGGCAGCGGGATGCTTAATTTAAAAACTTTAATATGGGATAAAGAAATTCTAGCTCAGTTAGATTTGGATACAGAACAATTGCCCAAATTAACCACCCCAACCCAAATTATTTCTTGGATAAATGATGAATATCGTCAAAAATTAAATTTAAATTTCAACACGGTAATCGTACTAGGAGCGAGCGATGGTTACTTGTCTACAATCGGTGTCGGTGTTTTAAATAAAAATAATTTTGCCCTTAATGTCGGCACATCAGGAGCAGTCAGAACGCTAGTAAACAAGCCAGTGATTGATAAAAAGACCAGATTTTTTTGCTACCCGGCAAATAATAATTCATATTTAATTGGCGGACCGGTAAATAACGGCGGGATTATTTTTGAATGGGCACGCAAAACAATTTTTAATGCTGATGAAACAGCCAAAGATTTCTTGAATATTGCTCAGACTGTTCCTGCTGGCAGTGGTGGTCTGATTTTTCATCCATATTTAGGTGGAGAAAGGGCACCCATTTGGAATGCTGATGCTAAAGGCTCTTTTGTCGGACTAACGCGTAATCATACTAAACCGCAGATAGCACGCAGCGTTATCGAGGGTATTGTTTTTAATCTGTTAGGGGCCTCACATGCTATCACGGAAAATATTGGCAAGCCACAAACGATTAGAGTTACGGGTGGTTTTGTAAAAAGCAATTTTGTTAGACAAATGCTGGCTAACGTCTTTAATCTGACAGTCACCGCATTGAAAAACAATCAAAGTGGTACTTTGGCGGCCACGTTTTTAGCGCGTCTTGCTCTAAGGATGAATCATGAGCTAAATGAAATTGGCAATTTTGTTAAAGAAGATAAAGTTTATTTTCCAAATGGTAAAGATGTAAAAATTTATCAAGAATTGATCCCTATCTATCGTGAGGTAGAAAAAGAAATTAGTCATAGTTATCAAAAAATCGCAGCCTTTCAAACTCGGCATCCAGATTTGTTTACAAATTAAGACTAATTGCTTTATTGAATTAATCCTGTTAAAATAATTTAAGTTTGGAAGTGAGATTATGGCAGTTAGAAAAGCAGCCCTAGCCTGCAGCGTCTGTGGGTCACGTAATTACTCAATCACCGCAAGCAAAAATCGCACTCAGCGACTTGAATTGAAAAAGTTTTGCAAACATTGCGGCAAGATGACTTTACATAAAGAAACGAGGTAAGAGAATGTTTAAGTTCATTAAGAGTGTGAGACATGAAATGAAATTAGTTACATGGCCAACTTACAAACAAAATCGTCACGATACTATGACTGTTATTGTGAGTTCAATTTTGTTTGCCATTTATTTAGGTGCACTTGACTGGGCTTTCAGTGCATTGACTCAAGCAGTTATGTAAAGCAGATAATAATAGCTAACAAAATCAGACCGTGGTATAATATGGTTAACTGATTAAGAAAACCTCATTTGCGAGGTTTTTTTGTTTGCAATAATTTAAGGAGAATTATTTAAATGGTCGAAACAGCAAAAAAACAATGGTATGTTTTACACACATATTCTGGCTATGAGGACAAAGTAAAGTCTGACTTATTGTCACGTGCACAAAGTATGGGAATGCAAGACTACATTTTCCGCGTAATGGTTCCAGAAGAAGAAAAGGTTGAAACTGTTCGTGGCAAAAAACAAGAAGTTGAAGAAAAGATTTTCCCAGGCTACGTTTTGGTTGAAATGGTAATGACTGATGAAAGCTGGTTCGTCGTTAGAAATACCCCAAACGTTACTGGATTCGTTGGTTCTCATGGTGGTGGTTCCAAACCTTCACCACTTCTTCCAGAAGAAGTAGAACGTTTGCTTAACCAACAAGGTCAACCAGAAAAGAAGAAGCCAACTGTCAACTTCGAATTGGGTGAACAAGTTACGATTACTGAAGGTGCCTTTAACGGCATAGTTGGTAAGATCACCGATATTCAACCAGATAAATACAAGCTTTATGTTTCAGTAGACATGTTTGGTCGAGCAACGACAGCTGAATTAGATTACGATCAAGTAAAGAAGCTTGATGAAGAATAAACTAGATAATTAGTTGTTGTAATTGCGGTTAAACCATGGTAAGATACTAAAGTATGTTTATTATTGTGGGAGGAGAAGTAGGTAAATTCCCCATTTTAACCGCATCACGGAATCAAGGAGGTTTTGACCGTGGCAAAGAAAGTTATTAACGTAGTTAAGTTACAAATCCCAGCTGGTGCTGCAACACCTGCACCTCCAGTTGGTCCTGCTTTGGGTCAAGCTGGTATTAACATTGTAGGTTTCACTAAGGACTTCAATGCTAGAACTGCTGACCAAAAAGGCATGATTATCCCTGTAGTTATTACAGTTTATGAAGATCGTTCGTTCGAATTCATTACTAAGACTCCACCAGCAGCTATTTTGCTTAAGCAAGCTGCTAAGATCAAGAAGGCTTCTGGTGAACCTAATACCAAGAAAGTTGGTAAGGTAACTAAGGACCAAGTCAAGGAAATTGCCGAGACTAAGATGAAAGACCTTAACGCTGCTGATGTTGGAGCTGCTATGCGCATGGTTGAAGGTACCGCTAGAAGTATGGGTATCGAAGTCGAAGACTAATCCGGTTATTTAGGAACTTAAGTAACACATTAGGTGGGAGAGTTCAGAGAAAACTCGTTTGACCACATATACAAGGAGGAAATCACATGCCAAAGCATGGTAAGAAATATTTAGAAGCTGCTAAAAAAGTAGATTCAAATAAGCTTTACTCAGTAAAAGAAGCTATGGAACTTGTTAAGGAAACCTCATATGCAGGCTTTGACGCTTCAGTTGAAGTTGCTTACAACTTGAGTGTTGATCCTAAGCAAGCAGACCAACAAATTCGTGGTTCACTTGTTTTACCTAACGGTACTGGTAAGACCCAAAAGGTTATCGTATTCGCTGAAGGTCCACAAGCTGAACAAGCTAAGGCCGCAGGTGCTGACGAAGTTGGTTCTGATGAATTAGTTGAAAAGATTCAAAACGGTTACTTGGACTTTGATGTTGTTGTAGCAACCCCTATGATGATGGCTAAGGTTGGTCGTTTAGGTCGTATCCTTGGACCTAAGGGCTTGATGCCAAACCCTAAGACTGGCACTGTAACTATGGACATCGAAAAGGCTGTTAAGAACGTTAAGGCTGGTCAAGTAGAATACCGTCTAGACCGTCAAGCTGCTATTCACGCTGCTATTGGTAAGGTCTCATTTACTGCTGATCAATTAGTAGAAAACTTTGATGCTTTACGTGACGTAATCTTACGTGCTCGTCCTGCATCAGCTAAGGGCCAATACATCAAGAGTGTTGCTGTTTCAGCAACCTTTGGCCCAGGGATCAAGCTTGATCCATTAAACTTGAACTAGTTTAATAAAATTAGTCAATAAAAGCGTCTCGTATATTGCGAGGCGCTTTTTTTCTATGGTATCATTAATTGAATTTAAGTAAGTAAAAAGGAGCCACTCATGCATAAACATCACTTTGGCGGAATAATTACAGTTTGTTTATTACTGCTGTTTTTTTTAACTGGATGCCAAAATAATAGTTCACGAATTACGGTTGTTGGTTCAAGTGCGATGCAATTGCTTGCTGAACAGGCCGGCAATGATTATCGCCTTGCACATCCAAGCAGCAATATTGTAGTTCAAGGTGGAGGATCTGGTACTGGATTAAGTCAAATTCAAGCCGGTGCAGTCCAAATTGGAACTTCCGATGTTTTTGCCGAAACGCAAAGTGGAATTAATGCAAAAAAGCTTAAGGATCATTTAATCGCTGTCGTTGGAATTGTTCCAATAGTCAATAAAGATGTTGGTGTTAAAAACTTATCTTTAACGCAGCTGCAAAAGATTTTTACTGGTGAAATTACTAATTGGAAACAAGTCGGCGGCAAAAATGAGTCAATTACTGTTATTAATCGCTCCAAAGGCAGCGGGACTCGGACTACTTTTGAAGATATCGTCCTTAAAGGCAAAAAGCCGGTTGCTGCGCAAGAACAAGATTCTAATGGAACAGTAAAAAAGATTGTTGCTTCAACGCCGGGAACAATTAGCTACATTTCTTTCCCTTATGCAAATGATCAAAATATTCAAAAATTGAGTATTGATAACATCCAACCCACCAATCAAAATATCACGACGAATAAATGGCAACTTTGGAGTTATGAGCATATGTACACGAAGCTAAAGCCAAGCCAAGCAACGCAAGACTTTATTGATTACATGTTAGGAAGCAAAGTACAGGAGGATTTAATTCCGAAGATCGGCTATTTAAGTATTAAGGATATGAAGGTAGAAAGAGATAGCAACAATCAAGTTACTAAGATAGGCAACTAAAGGAAAATGAAGAAAAAAGACGAATTAAAACAAGTTGTTGATCAAGCAATCGCTGAACAACAAGTACCACACGTTAAGATAAATCAAATTGGTCCTAACGATGTCAATATCAAAAAGCTAACGCAACCTTCTAAAGAAACGCACCAAGAATATTGGGGCAAAGGTTTAACTTATGCAGCAATCGGCCTCATTATCGTGTTGGTTATTTCTATAATTGGTTTTATTGGTGTCCACGGATTATCTACTTTTGTTAGTGATCATGTCAATGTATTTCACTTTTTAACTTCAACTGACTGGGATCCAAGTGAAGGTAAAAATCACGTCGGCGTTGCTGCAATGATTGTCACATCATTTGCCGTTACCTTGCTGGCTGCAATTGTGGCGACACCATTTGCAATCGCAGTAGCACTCTTTATGACTGAATATACATCCAAAAAGGGTGCCGGCTTTTTGCAATCTGTCATTGAACTGTTGGTAGGGATTCCGTCCGTGGTTTACGGATTTTTGGGTTTAACCATTATTGTGCCAACGATTAGAAAAATCTTCGGTGGAACCGGGTTTGGTATTTTAGCGGCTACTCTGGTTTTATTTGTGATGGTTTTGCCAACGATTACCTCCTTAACGGTTGATGCCTTAAAGGCAGTTCCTAAGCAATTTCGTCAAGCTTCATCTGCCTTAGGAGCAACAAAATGGCAGACAATTCATAAAGTAACTTTAAAGGTGGCTACGCCGCGGATTTTAACGGCGGTAATTTTTGGAATGGCGAGAGCATTTGGCGAAGCATTAGCTGTTCAAATGGTTATTGGTAATGCGGTTCTCATGCCAGCAAATTTGATTAGTCCTTCAGCTACTTTAACAAGTCAATTGACTAGTCAAATGGGCAATACAGTAATGGGAACTTTGCCGAATAATGCTTTATGGTCATTAGCTCTGCTTTTGCTTATTATGTCATTAGTGTTTAATTTCTTGGTTAGATTAGTTGGTAGAAAGGTCAGCAAATAATGAAGGCGAAAAATACTAATAAAATCGCTACCTGGGTTATTTACTGGTTGGTAGCCATTGTAGTTTTGATTTTGGCAGGCATCCTTGGAAATATTTTATGGACCGGCCTTCCGCATCTTTCATGGCACTTTTTGACATTTGAGGCTTCTTCTTATCAAGCAGGGGGCGGCGTTCGGGATCAGCTGTTTAATTCAATTTATTTGTTGATTTTGACGACAATCATTTCTTTTCCAATTGCTTTAGGAGCCGCAATCTACTTATCTGAGTATGCAAGTGATAATTGGTTTACCAGTTTGATTAGAACGACGATTGAAATTCTAAGTTCATTGCCATCAATTGTTGTGGGCTTATTCGGCTATTTACTATTTGTCGTTCAATTTGGTTTAGGCTTCTCAATTATTTCTGGTGCACTAGCTTTAACCTTCTTCAATTTGCCAATTTTGACAAGCAACATGGAGCAGGCAATAAATGGCGTACCACAATCTCAGCGTGAAGCGGGGCTTGCTTTAGGTCTGTCTAATTGGAAAACGATTCGAGGCATTGTTCTTCCAGCAGCATTGCCAGGAATACTAACTGGATTGATTTTGAGTGCCGGCCGAATTTTTGGTGAAGCAGCTGCCTTAATTTATACAGCCGGACAAAGTGGATCAACTGTTGATTACTCTAACTGGAATCCATTTAGTCCAACCAGTTTTTTAAATGTTATGCGTCCAGCCGAAACCTTAGCGGTTCATATTTGGAAAGTAAATACCGAAGGTATTATTCCAGATGCAACCGTTGTTTCAGCTGCAACTTCAGCTTTATTAGTGATTGTAGTTATTTTGTTCAACTTAGGTGCACGTTATTTAGGTAATAAGCTGTACCAAAAGCTGACAGCAGCTAAAGCAAAGTAGGTGGTGCGAATGGAAATTATCGATCAACCAAGTTATATTAAAACTTTTGATAAAAAAGATCGTGCCCTTTATACCGAAAACTTAAGTGTTTTTTATGGAGGAACGATTCAAAAACAGTTTGATGCCAGTTTACAATTTAAGAAAAATACGATTACCGCTTTAATTGGTGGTTCTGGGTCAGGGAAATCGACTTTCTTACGTTGCTTAAATCGAATGAATGATCAGGTAGCTAGAGTTGATGGCAAAATTATGTTCCATGGCTTAGACGTAAATCAGAAGAATATCAATGTTTATGAATTACGGAAGAATATCGGCATGGTCTTTCAGCGACCAAATCCTTTTCCAAAATCAATTCGTGAAAATATTACCTATGCCCTAAAGGCTAATGGTCAAAACGATAAACAGGAATTGGATCAAATTGTTGAAGAAAGTTTACGTGCTGCTGCTCTTTGGGATGAAGTAAAAGATAAGCTTGATAAAAGCGCATTGGCCCTTTCCGGCGGTCAGCAGCAACGCCTTTGCATTGCTCGGGCTTTAGCAGTCAAACCTGAGATTCTTTTACTTGATGAGCCAGCTAGTGCGTTAGATCCCGTATCTACTTCAAAATTGGAAGATACTTTGAAACAACTGCGTTCCAATTATACGATGGTCATGGTTACGCACAATATGCAGCAGGCTTCAAGAATCAGTGAGTATACTGCTTTCTTCCATTTAGGACATGTTATTGAGTATAATTCAACAGATGAGATCTTTACCAATCCTAAAGGCAAGTTAACAGAAGATTACATTCAGGGTAGTTTTGGATAAAGGAAAGATAATGAAGGACGTTATTACTGCAAAAGATGTCAAACTGAGTTATGGCAGCTATGAAGCATTACATGGCATTAGTTTGAACTTTCATGAAGATGAATTGACCGCTTTGATTGGACCTTCAGGGTGTGGAAAATCCACTTTTTTGCGCTGCTTGAATCGAATGAATGATGATATTGAAAATATCAACATTACTGGAAAAATTCTGTTTGAAGGACAAGATATTTATAGCCCTAAAATGGATTTAGTTGAATTGCGTAAAGAAGTTGGCATGGTATTTCAACAACCAACTCCGTTTCCGTTCTCAGTTTATGACAATATTGCTTATGGCTTGAGAATTGCCGGTATTAAAGATAAAGAATTAATTGATCAGCGAGTAGAAGAAAGTCTTAAACAGGCCGCAATTTGGAAAGAAACTAAAGATAATTTAAAACGCAATGCACAAGCTTTTTCCGGCGGACAACAGCAGAGAATTTGTATCGCACGCGCGTTGGCGATTCGGCCAAAAGTGGTTTTGCTTGATGAGCCTACGAGTGCTCTTGATCCAATTTCAAGTTCTGAGGTTGAAGAAACTTTAATGGACCTGAAGCGTAAATATACGTTTATCATGGTTACGCATAACTTGCAGCAAGCCGGTAGAATTTCGGATCAAACAGCCTTTTTGATGAACGGCAATTTAATTGAAGCAGGCAAAACTGAAGAAATGTTCATTGCACCTAAAAAGCAAATTACAAGTGATTACCTTAACGGTCGTTTTGGTTAAACCAATGGAGAAATAAGATGCACGAAATATTTTTAGATGAATTAAAGAAATTGAATACCCAATTTATGGAAATGGGTGTGTTAGTTAATGATGAAATTGATCATGCAACTAGAGCATTCGTCGCTCACGATAAAAAGCGAGCACAGTCAATTGTCGATGATGAAGAAAAAATCCCACATGAATCTTTGGATATTCAAAAGAAAGCATTGAAGCTAATGGCTCTGCAGCAACCTGTTGCGACCGATTTTAGAGTAGTGATCAGTATTTTGAAAGCAACAACTGATTTGGAAAGAATCGGGGAAAATGCGATGAGTATTGCTCTTGAAACAATCAGAGTAAAAGGCAATCCACGAATTCCGGATGTTGAGGAGATCATCTCAAACATGACTCATAATGTCAGACACATGTTGATTCAAGTTTTAACTGCATATGTCCAGGATGACGAAAAGATGGCCAAAGATGTTGCATCAAGAGATGCAGCTATTGACGAGGATTATGTTAAGGCTAGAAAACTGATTGTTGACGGAATTGAAAACGATCCTTCGGCAGCAGTTGCTTCTTCAAGCTATTTTGTCGTAACAAGATTGCTTGAAAGAATTGGTGATCATATTGTTAATTTGGCAATGTGGGTTGTTTACAAGACTACTGGTGAATTAAATGAATTAACTAATGCCACCGAAGAGAAAACAATCTAGAATTTTAAAAGATTTCCTTGCCAGAAGCAAAATAGGCTGTTATACTATTTAAAGTAAATTCTACCTAAGACTCGGGTGGCATGACGCCTCAAAATCCCGCCGAGGCCAGAAGATAATGAAGATTTTAATGCTCCATGTCTTTCGGCATGGAGTTTTTTTAGGCCTTATAGAATTTATTAATGTCATCATGGAGGTGAAATCAATTGAGTAAAGCTGCTATTGCAGAAAAAGAAAATCTTGTTAATGCTTTTGCCGATGAACTTAAGGATGCTAAGGCTATCTTGGTTATCAACTACTTAGGTTTGACTGTTGAAGAAGTAACCAACATGCGTAAGGAACTTCGTGATAACGACGTTAAGATGAGAGTTATCAAGAACACTTATTTGAAGCGTGCTGCTGCTAAGGCTGGCATCGAAGGCCTTGACGATACTTTCGTTGGTCCTACTGCTGTTATCTACACTGATAACGCTGATGATGTTACTGAACCAGCTCGTATCGTTTCTAAGTACGAAGATGATTTCGACGTTATCGAAATCAAGGGTGGTATGCTTGAAGGCAGGTTAACTTCAAAAGACGAAATCAAAGAACTCGCTGCTATTCCAGGCCGCGAAGGTTTGCTTTCAATGCTTGTTTCTTGCTTACAAGATCCTATTCGCAAGGTTGCATATGCTGTTAAGGCAGTTGCTGATTCTAAGTCTGAAGACGAAGGCTCAGCAGAATAATTATTATTGTAAATAAATATCTAAATTCTAAAATTTCGGAGGATACTTATAATGGCTTTAGATAAGGATAAGATTATTGAAGATTTAAAGGGCGCTTCAATTCTTGAATTGAACGACCTTGTAAAGGCTATTGAAGATGAATTTGACGTTTCAGCTGCTGCACCAGTTGCAGCTGCAGGTGCTGCAGGTGCTGCTGAATCTAAGTCAAGCTTTGACGTTGAATTGACTGAAGCAGGTCAAGAAAAGGTTAAGGTTATCAAGGCACTTCGTGACATCACTGGCAAGGGCTTGCTTGATGCCAAGAAGATGGCTGACAGTGCTCCAGTTATCGTTAAGGAAGGCGCTTCAGAAGATGACGCTAACAAGATCAAGGAACAACTTGAAGGCGTTGGCGCAACTGTAACCCTTAAATAATTGATGCCGTTAGGCAAAATTATAAAAAGAATGGACTCTGCTCTTTGCAGAGTCCATTCTTTTCTTTAAAATAAAAGTATGTTTAAAGATAATACCTATACTCAAGCTAAAACTTATAAATGGACAATGGCTGCTTTGGCAGTAGTTGCAATTGTCCTGATTATATTGGATTTTGCTTCAGTTATTGATATCAATGGTGAGAATAGCAAATGGTTTTGGGTTAATAACCTAATTTTGGTGATTTTTGCGATTGATTATTTCTGGCGACTTCATTTTGCTAAGGATAAGCGAGCTTTTGTTCGCGACAATATCTTTGATTTGCTGGCAATCATTCCAGTAGGAGTTGCGTTTAGCTGGATGAAATTTGCTCAAGTAAGCGATGTCTATCTCTATTTTCGACTTTTGCGCTTAATCAGATTGGCCGGGTTGATTGGAAAATTACGTGAAGTATTGCACACCAATGGCATCCTGTACATGCTTTATTTCAGTATTGCTTTTATGATGCTGGGTGCAGTTGCTTTTTCAATTACTGAACATGTTCCTCTTAATCGAGCATTTTGGTGGGCAATAACAACTGCCAGCACAGTAGGTTATGGCGATATTTCAACGCATACAATTGTACCGCATACAATGATGGGACAATTCGTTGTTTTAGTCATGATTATCATTGGCGTTGGCATGATGGGAATGGTTTCCAGTTCTCTGACGACATATTTTATGAGAAAAAATTCAGTCACAACGCAGAGCGAAACACAAAAAAGTTTAAATTTAATCCTTAAAAAATTAAATCAACTTGAAAAAAATGATGATTTAGCTCAACAAAACGAAGACTTGAAGGAACAAATTCAGGCTATTAAAGAACAACAAAACAGCAGTGAATGGCATCATTTTAAGGACTGGCTTAAAAATAAAGGAGATAGAAAATGAGTGCAGAAAAGAATCAAATGTATTTTGCCGTAAATCCTGATGCTGCCCATGATGAACATGTTGTGGATTACCACGTGGCGGATGTGGATTTAAAATTCAATACTGATGCAGGCGTTTTTTCAAAAATGCGGGTTGACTATGGCTCAGGCGTACTCATCAAGGCTATGCACAATGTGACTTTTCCGGATGCCGGAATTCTTGATGTCGGGACAGGCTATGGTCCACTAGGCTTATTTGCGGCAAAGTTTTGGCCAAACCAGACCGTAGAAATGGTCGACGTTAATGAGCGTGGCCTTAAATTGGCTAAAAGAAATGCTCAGCTTAATCACATCGATAATGTAGAAATCTATTCTTCAGATGTTTATGCACAGGTGGATAAAAGCAAAAAATTTGGCTTAATTATCACTAATCCACCAATCCGTGCCGGTAAAAAAGTCGTTTCTGCAATTTTAGCGGGTGCAGCTGATCATTTAGTAAAAGACGGCATTTTACTTGTGGTAATTCAAAAAAAGCAGGGCGAACCAAGCGCACGCAAATTATTAAAAGCTACTTTTGGCAACTGCGAAATTTTGCAAAGAGATAAGGGTTATTACATCTTAAAAGCAAAAAAATAATAATTAAATAATGAATTAAATAAAAAGCGCTGAAGCCATCATTAGAGTAGTATTAGACTTTGCAAAAATGCTTTGTTTTCATATTTTTGCTTTTTATAATGGTAGCGGAAACAAGAATAAAGTTATAAGGGTGAATTGTTATGAAAAAGTTTATTAAGTATTTAGCCGCAGTTTTATTCATTATTGGTGGTATTTTTATGTTTGGTTGGATTTTAGGCGATAACGAAACAGCTACTCCAGCAGGTTTAACTGCTCTCTACATGATTGTAGAAGGAATCTTTTTCTACCATTACTTTAGAAATCGCAACATTAGTACTTTATAAGTTAAAATGAAAAACAATCGTTAACCAAGCGATTGTTTTTTTGTTATGATGAGTAGTAATCAATCTTCTGAGGGGGAGAATTATTGCTTTCTAATGACGAAAAAAAGAAGTATATGCAGTTAGCCATTATTGAAGCTAAAAAAGCTGAGAAACAAGATGAGGTGCCAATCGGAGCAATTGTGGTTGCACCTGATGGACAAGTGGTTGGTAAAGGATACAATCGGCGTGAGCTTGATCAAGATGCAACGCAGCACGCAGAAATGATTGCCATTCGTGAAGCTTGCAAAAATATTGGCTTTTGGCGATTGATCGACTGCAGTTTATTCGTAACACTCGAACCTTGTCCCATGTGTGCCGGTGCGATTATCAACGCCAGAATCAAGGATGTTTATTTTGGAGCGATGGACCCAAAAGCAGGAGCTGCCGGCAGTGTAGTTGACCTGTTTACCGTAGAAAAATTTAACCATCATCCTCAGGTTATTCGGGGACTATATCAAGATGAGTGCAGTCAGATACTGACAGACTTTTTTCGGGCAATTCGCAAAAAGCAAAAGGAAGCCAAAAATAATTCAGAAGAAAAATAGTCAATAGTAGAAATCTCACGCGAAATACGCTATTATATTTGTTGGGCAATGTCTGACCTCTGAATTGTGTCAGGACCGGAAGGTAGCAGCACTAAGGTTGTTCAGGCATGTGCCTTTTATTAGACAATTACAAACTCTTAACTCTTTAAAAGAGTTAAGAGTTTTTTACTAGGGAAAGAGAATTCATGGCTTATCAAGCACTTTATCGGAAATGGCGTCCAGGCACTTTTGATAGTGTAGTTGGCCAAACCGCGATTACCGATACTCTTAAAAATGCGATAAAACGAAATACAATTTCACATGCGTTTCTGTTTGCAGGACCAAGAGGAACGGGTAAAACTTCGTGTGCCAAAATTTTTGCTAAAGCACTGAATTGTACCAATCTCCAAGATGGTGAACCTTGCAATGAATGTGAAAATTGTAAGGCGGCTGATGCCGGATCAATGCCGGATATTATGGAAATCGATGCCGCATCTAACAACGGCGTTGATGAGATCCGCGATATTCGTGATAAGGTAAAATATGCACCAACTCAAGGAAAATACAAAGTTTATATCATCGACGAAGTTCATATGCTTTCAATGGGTGCATTTAATGCTTTATTGAAAACTTTGGAAGAGCCACCAGAGCATGTCGTTTTCATTTTAGCGACAACGGAATTGCAAAAAGTTCCGGCAACTATTATTTCGCGGACGCAGCGCTACAATTTTAAACGAATTTCAAAAGCAGATCTTGAACAGAGAATGAAATATATTCTTGATCAAGAAAAAATCAAATATGATGAAAAAGCACTAGCTGTGATTGCCCAAGTTGCTGATGGTGGGATGCGGGATGCACTTAGTATTTTGGATCAGTTGCTCAGTTATGAAAAAGGTTCAGTCAATTATGACGATGCACTGAAAATTACTGGTTTTACGGCTCGTGAAAATATTGAAAAAATTTTGCTGGCTTTGTTAAGTGAAGATGCTGGTGCAGCCTTAAAAGAAACCCAATCTGCTTTAGCGGATGGTGCTAGTTCCAAAAATATTTTAGATGAGCTCATTGATCTAGCCACTAACAGTTTGATGATTAGCAAGGCCAATGGGGCCGTTGATGACAATAGTTTTTTAACCAAAGATTTTAGTCAAAAAATCAGCCAAATTCCAAGTGCACGCTACTTTCGTTTAATTACATTGGCTAATAACGCTTTGAATGATTTGCGTTATACCAATCAGCAACAGATTCCACTTGAAGTATTTTTGGTAGAAGCAAGTCAGAAAGAAGAGCTTCAAACACAGGTAGCTACTCAATCCGCTAACCAACCAGCTCCTGCTAATAATGATTTGCAAGCTGAAATTGCGGCACTTAAGAAGCAGGTTGTTGATTTAACGCAGCAGGTTAATAATCTTGTCCAGTCACCGAAGACTTTTGACAAAGATCATGTCTTTCATTTGGATTCGACCAAGAAAAATAATAAGCCGCAACAAACGCGAGTAGAAGCCGCAGAAACTAAGGCAAAAAAGAAGCCAGTTAAGCGAATTAAAGAAAGCGATCAGCAAAATCGCAAGCGTGTTTATCACGTTCTTGAGAATGCTACTCGTGAAGATCTTACTCGAATCAAGAATGTCTGGCCGGATTTGCAGTCAGTATTGGCTGTTTCTGAACGTGCATTGCTGGACGTGCTTGAACCAGTTGCTGCCAGTCCCGAGCAAGTAGTAATGAAATGCAAGTATGCTCTATGGTTTGAAAAGGCTAGTTCGGACAGTGACTTGCTTGATAAGTTAACTGGCTATATTGAAAAATTTGCCAAACATTCTTATGGTATTGTATTTGTGCCAGATAATGATTGGCTTGAAGTCAGAAAAGAATTTGTGCAAAGTCACAAAGAAGAGCTGTTGGCTAAGAAAAAAAAGAAGATTGAAGCAATTCAAGAAGAAAAAAATGACGCTCAGTCAGAGGCTGATTCCAAGATAATCGATAAAGCTAAAGATTTATTTGGCGACGCAGTTCATATTAAGGATTAAAATAAAAGAAAAACAAAGAAGGAAAACAAAAATGAGTAGAAGACCTAATTTTGGTGGTATGGGTGGCATGAATATGCAACAAATGATGAAGCAAGCTAAGAAGCTTCAAGCCCAAATGCAAGAAGAGCAAGAAAATATCACAGCTCAAGAATTTACTGGCAAATCTGCAGATGATATGGTTGTTGCAACTTTTAGCGGTGATCGCAAGTTAAAAGAATTAAAGATTGATAAAGAAGCAATTGATCCTGATGACCCAGATATGTTGCAAGATTTGGTCATCGACGCAGTTAACAAAGGACTTTCTGCAATTGATGAAGCTACTCAAGCAAGTTTGGGCAAATATACGAAAGGCTTGATGTAATTGCAATATCCATTACCAATTGCTCATTTGATTGATTCCTACATGAAGTTGCCGGGAATTGGTGAAAAAACAGCTACTCGCTTAGCTTTTTATACGTTGGATATGCCTGAACAGGATGTGCAAGAATTCGCCAAATCATTGACGGAAGTCAAACAGGATTTGCATCAATGTTCAATTTGTGGCAATATCACGGAACAGGATCCATGTGCGATTTGCTCGAATCCGGAGCGTGACCAAACAACGATTATGGTTGTTGAGCAGCCAAAAGATGTCATGGCTTTTGAAGAAATGGGCGAATATAACGGCTTATATCACGTCCTTCATGGTGTCTTGTCACCGATGGATGGAGTAGGTCCAGAAGAGATTAATATTAAGTCGCTGATTACTCGTCTTCAAAAGCAGGATCAAGTCAAAGAAGTAATTTTAGCGCTTAACTCAACTCCAGAAGGTGAATCAACTGCAATGTACATTAGCAAATTGATTAAACCGGCTGGAATTAAAGTTACCCGTCTGGCAGCTGGATTAGCTGTCGGCAGCGATATTGAATACGCTAATTCAATTACTTTAAAACGTGCTGTACAAGGGAGAACATCATTATAATGGTTAAAAGAAAAAGAGATAAGATCAAAGAAGAGGGCGACCAAAAGTTGATCACTCTCGTTGAAAAATTGCAAAATCAAATTGCTTTGCAACAAGATTTAGATCAAACTACTTTAGATTTGTCAGATGATAATGTGGTTGCTAACGAAATCCTGCGCGCTAAGTACAGCTTTTTGTATAGCGAGGCACGTTATCGTCATACAAGATTTAGTGGTATCACAAATGCTATTACGCAATAAAAGTTTGCCCGTTGGGCAAGCTTTTTATTTTTTCCTTTAATCAAATACTGGGACTGTAATTCCAAAGCTAACTCCTGTAAAATAAAGGCATGGAGGATTTTATGAAAGGTTATTTTATTAGTCTTGAAGGTCCCGATGGTGCGGGGAAAAGCAGTGTATTAGAGCAGGTTTTGAATGAAATCGGACCACAATTGAAGACACAATATCTTGTGACTAGAGAACCAGGTGGTTCACGAATTGCAGAAAAGATTCGGCAAATCATTCTGGATCCTGCCAATGTAAAAATGGATGATCGTACCGAAGCACTTTTGTATGCTGCAGCGCGAAGCCAACATGTGGAAGAAATTGTACGGCCAGCTTTGGCAGCAGGCAAAGTTGTCTTTTCAGATCGTTTTGTCGATAGTTCTTTAGCATATCAAGGTGCCGGTCGTGATCTTGGCATTGACCAAGTTAAGCAAATTAATGAGTTTGCAACAGGAGGACTAGAACCAGACTTAACACTGTTTTTTGATCTCAATCCTAAAATTGGCTTAGCCCGAATTCAAAAACTGCGTCCTGATCAGGAAGATCGCTTGGAACAAGAAAAACTAGCCTTTCATGAAAAGGTTTATGCTGGTTATCAAAAAATTGCTCGCCAGAATCCTGACAGAATTGTAAAAATTGATGCTAGTCAGCCGTTTGATCAAGTGGTAGCTGAAACAATTGCTATTATTAAAAAACGGCTGCCTGATCTTTTTTAAAGGAATGATTATATGAAATTAGTAATTGCCATAGTTCAAAAAGAAGATTCCAATAAATTGCAGCACGCTTTTATTAAGGCAAATATTCGTGCGACTAAATTGGCAACAACCGGTGGTTTTTTAAGCGAAGGAAATACCACTTTCTTAATCGGAACACCAGATGATCAAGTGGAGCAGGTTTTGGATGTTATCAAATCTAAATCTGAGGCCAGAGAAGAATATGTTCGGCCTAATTTAATTCCTAACGACATGGACATAAGTATTCCGGTTAAAGTAACAGTTGGCGGAGCAACTTGCTTTGTCGTAAATGTAGATGAGTTTAAACGATTTTAAATGGTAGATCTAAAAAACATTGGCCAAAAGCAAGCGACCTTTTTACGCGAAGCTTATCAAAAAAAGCAGCTTGCTCACAGCTATTTATTTGTGGATAAAGATGAAACGCGTGCATTAAATACTGCATATTGGCTGGCATGTTTATTTAATTGTACTGGTGAAAAAAAGCCCGATAGCACTTGCCGCAACTGTAAGCAGATTTTATCAGGCAACCATCCTGACGTTTTGCTTGTTCAAACTGAAGGAAAACAAACTTTGAGTATCGACCAGATTCGTCCGTTAAAGGAAGAACTGGCAAAAAGTCCGGTTGAGAGCACCTGTCGCTTTTTCTTCATAAATGAAGCACAAAAATTAACTTTGCCAGCAGCTAATGCTTTGCTTAATTTGCTTGAAGAGCCCATCGCACCAGTAGTTTCAATTTTGATCACAAATAATGCGGATCAAATATTGCCAACAGTGCGTTCAAGAACGCAGATCATTAACTTTAATGAGGGCGAAGAGGTTCATGGTAAAACTGCCATTCTTTTAGACAATGGTTTTACCAATGAAGAAATTGAAGAGTTAGGCGATACGACCAAGCTTGATCAAGAAGTGAAGTATTTTTATCAAGAAATGCTTGAACGCAGCAGTCTTGCTTTAGTGAGTGCACATAAATTAGCAGATGAAGCTAATACAGTTACTTATCAGCATTATATTTTGCTGCGGCTCAAGATTATGGCCCAGCAGGATTTGCAAAGCGAAAGCAGCAGATTGGCTGGTACACGTATGCTAAAATGGCTGATGGAAGTTGATAAAATGCGGTTCAGTAACGTGAATTTTCGCAATTCATTAGATTATCTTGCTTTACAGTGGAAACGGTAGGTGTTGAAAAGAATGGATCCATATTCCAAGCTGCAGCAGCTCCACGATTCAATGGAAAAAATGACCAAAACCATTGAAAGCCTTGAAAATGATATGTTAGATACGCTGAAGGAAAACACAGAACTAAAAGTTGAAAATCAGCTTTTACGTGAAAAACTAGATAAATTGATAGCCAAACGTGGCGAACCAGTTGCAAAAACGCAAAGTGGACTTGAATCATTAAAGCAAATTTATAATTCAGGTTACCATATTTGCAATATGTACTATGGCTCTCACCGTGACCCTAGTTCGGACTGCATGTTTTGTTTAGATATTCTAGATAATTTTGGTGAAAAGAAGAAGCATTAAAAAGGACGGAGACAATGCAACGGCAAAGTAGTTATACCAAAGATGGCGGTAAACTTTTTTTAGTACCGACTCCAATTGGAAATTTAGAAGATATCACGATTCGGGCAAAAAAAGTTTTAACGGATGCAGATTACATCGCAGCCGAGGACACGAGAACGAGTGGCATTTTGCTTGAAAAAATTGGTGTCCACAATCATATGATTTCTTTTCATAAATATAATTCAAAAGAAAGAGCGCCTGAATTAATTAAATTAATGCAAGATGGTGCTACGATTGCGGAAATTAGTGATGCAGGGATGCCGGTCATTTCCGACCCTGGTTATATTTTGGTGCAAGAGTGCATTAAGAATAATATCCCCGTTGTTCCTTTGCCAGGACCATCTGCGTTTGCTACGGCGTTGATTGCTTCTGGTTTTGATGCGCAGCCGTTTACTTATTATGGCTTTTTGCCACGCAAAGCAACGGAGCAAAAGGGCTACTTTGAAAAAATGCGGGATTTTCGTGGAACCTCTATTTTTTATGAAGCACCGCATCGTTTGGCAAAAACTTTGAAAACATTATCGGAAGTTTTGCCAGCAGAGCGTCAAATTGTGGCTGCTAGAGAACTGACGAAAATTCATGAGGAATTTATTCGCGGCACAGTTGCGGAAGTTAGCAGCTATATTGCCGAAAATGCTCCACGAGGCGAGTTTGTTATTTTGATCTCACCTAATACTGAAGCTCCTAAACAGCTTTCTTGGCCAGATTTAATCAAATTAGTTAATGATTTGGTACAAAAAGGCGAAAGCAAGAAAGATGCGATCAAGGAAGTTGCCAAAGAGCATCATGTTTCTAAAAACGAATTGTATGATCAATATCATCAAGGCTAGGAAAAATGAAGTACACGGAAAAATATCAAATTGAATATAGTGATTGCGATGAAAATCAGCATTTAAAAATTCCCGTCATGATCGACTTGTTGATGCAGGTTTCCGAACATCAGCTTGATAAAGGACACGCTGGAACTGAGGATTTGCGCAAGCGCGGACTAGGTTGGGTAGTAACTCAATATCAAATTAAGATTTCTTCTTTGCCCAAACCAGGCGAACATGTAATTTTGAGCACCAAAGCAGTCGGTTATAACCACTTTTTTGAATATCGTGATTTCGGGATTGCTGATCAAGATGGCAATTCTCTAGTTCAAGTTCATAGCCAATGGGTCATGTTTGACTTGAAGAAGCGAAAGCTGACTGTGGCTGATGAGAAAATGATGCATGATTTTGACGTTCCGCTTCTGCAAAAGATGCCACGTTTTCCGCGCCTGCGTCCATTAGATAAATATGATGAAAAGCGGCAGTATCGCGTACGTTATGATGATTTGGATACAAACCATCACTTGACCAATAGCCATTATTTTAACTGGTTTATCGATATGTTTGATCGCGACTTTTTAAAAACGCATCTGATTCAGACAATTGACATTAAATTTGATAAAGAAGTTCGCTATGGTCAAGTACCTTATTCCTGCATGACACTAAGCAAAGAGCCAGTTAAGTCCTATCACGCTATTGAAAATGAGGACGGGAAAGAGCAAGCTGTTTGCGAAATTGGCTGGCGTAAGATATAATTAAATTAAAGCATGATAAAATGGTTATGTTTTTTTTATGAAAAGGATGGCCAACAATGAGTATTAAAAAATGGTTTGAGATCGATTTGCGTGAATTGATTTTGTTGGGATTAATCGTAGCCATGCAAGTTGTTTTGACACGATTTTCATTAGGCCCAGCTACGGTAAAAGTCGGTCTTGGTTTTATCGGCAGTGTTTTGCTTGCTTATCTGTTTGGCCCAATTTGGGGAGCCGTTGGTGGCGGTATTAGTGACTTGATTGCTTCCGCAATTTTTGGGGATCAGGGCGGCTTCTTTATTGGTTTTACGCTAACAGCAATGGTCGCACCATTTATATATGGTTTGTTTTTCTACCAGCAGCCAGTGAAAATCTGGCGGATTATAGTTGCGACTTTATTAGTTGACCTCATTGTCAATATTGGCATGAATACAATGTGGATTCACATAATGTATGGCCTGGATCTTAAGGCAGCTTTGATTCAGCGCGCCCCTAAAGAAATTATCGTTCCTTGGATTCAAATGATCGTCGTCTACTTTGTCTTGCAGTCCGTTTCTCGTATTAAAATAAAAAAGTGATTTTAGAAATAAAAGGGAAAGAATAATGTGAAAATCTTAAGTGTTTCTACAGCAACCAGCAATTTGAGCGTTGCTTTAAATGACAGTCAAAAGATTATTGTCGAAAAAAATGAAGTAGATAAGCGCAACCACAGCGAACACCTTGATCCGCTAATTGATGAAATTTTAAAAGATAATCAGTTAACTTTGCAAGATATCGACCGCTTTGCTGTTGCAATTGGGCCAGGTTCATATACTGGATTGAGAATCGGAATAACAACCATTAAGATGTTTGCCAGCATCTTGCATAAGGATGTTGTTGGTATTTCCACTTTGCAAGCATTGGCCAAGTCAGCTTCTGGCGATGATTTAATTGTGACTGCACTTGATGCCCGCAACGATAATTATTTTGCCGGTGCATATGTTTTAGATAAAAATCAAATTCCGCAAAATGTAATTCCAGATGGTCATTATCATATTGATACCTTATTGCAAGCCATTAAGGATTATTTGAAGGAAAACGATAGGCATCTTTTGTTGCTAGGCAGCGGTTTAGATAAGCAGGAAGATAAAATTAAAGCCTTAGGCGTTGATTTTGCCTATGGTAAAGATGAGCAAAATGGTGTTCATGCTGGTTTAATTGGTCAATTAGCTGAAACTGCAGAGCCAGTTGACCCTGATAAATTGTTGCCGAAATACTTGCGCAGAACGCAAGCTGAAGTAGATTGGCATAAGAAGACGGGGAAGCCTTTCGGTCCAGATAGTGATTATGTTGAAGAAGTTTAAAACATTAAACCAATTCTTTCATCCGGAAAGCAATCAAATCTCGATGGATTTTACTCCTTTTGTCACGACAGTAGGGAATAATCGTCTACAGGTAATGCTAGCTTCAGATGAAAATATTCCGGACTTATTGGTTTTGGAAAAAGAAGTCTATTCTGGTCAAACCCCTTGGAGCAGTTTTTCCTTTAAAACGGAATTAAGAAAACGCAAAAATTCACTCTATTTGGTTGTATATGAGGCCTCAACCTTAGTTGCCTTTATCGGAGCGCGTTTCCATCCCCGCGAGGCGCATATTACCAATATTGCGGTCGCTCCTAAATATCAAGGCCAGCACATTGGTCATATGCTATTGGAATTAATGATTGAAAGGGCAAGACAGAATAACTGTGAATGTGTTAGTCTGGAAGTAAGAATTGATAATGATCGGGCCAAAAGACTGTATTCAGAATTAGGTTTTGAAGCAACTTTTGTTAGAAAAAATTATTATCAGGATACTCATACCGATGCAGTCAATATGGTTTTATGGTTAAAACCTCATCGAATTAGAAAAAGGAAGTTTACAATGTGAGTGAGAAAAAAGACGTTCGCATTTTAGCCTATGAAAGTTCTTGTGATGAAACTTCAACGGCGGTTATCAAAAATGGTCGTGAAATTGAGAGCTTAATCGTTGCTACGCAGATTAAAAGTCACCAGCGTTTTGGCGGCGTTGTTCCAGAAGTCGCTAGTCGGCACCACATTGAAGTTATTAGTCAAATTACGAAAGAAGCTCTAGCTGAAGCAAATGCCAGTTGGAATGATATTGATGCAATTGCCGTTACCTATGGTCCCGGCTTGGTTGGGGCTTTGTTAATTGGCGTTAGTGCAGCAAAGGCAGCTTCAATGGCAACTGGTATTCCTTTAATTGGTGTTGATCATATTATGGGACACATTATGGTTGCCCAATTAAAAGATGAAATTGAATATCCAGCTTTGGCTTTACAAGTTTCTGGTGGTCATACCGAGATTGTTTTAATGAAAGATCCAATTCATTTTGAAATCATTGGCGATACCCGTGACGACGCAGCAGGTGAAGCTTATGACAAGATCGGTCGTGTACTTGGGGTTAACTATCCAGCAGGTAAAACAATTGACGCTTGGGCTCACGAAGGCAAAGATACTTTCCATTTTCCACGTGCAATGATGGAAGACGATGATTATGACTTCTCATTCTCAGGTCTTAAGAGTGCTTTTATCAACACTTGTCACCATGCTGATCAAATTCACCAACAATTGAATAAGTATGATTTAGCTGCAAGTTTCCAAGCATCAGTAATTGATGTTTTAGCTCATAAAACCATTCGGGCATTGAAGCAATATCGGCCTAAGACTTTCATTATGGGTGGTGGGGTTGCCGCCAACCATGGTTTGCGCGACCGGATGAGTAGTGAAATTGCCAAGTTGCCAAAGACAATGCAGCCTAAGGTGATTTTGCCAGATATTAAGCTTTGTGGCGATAATGCAGCAATGATTGGAGCGGCTGCTTACAATCTTTACAATGCTGGCAAGTTCGCGGATTTAACTTTGAATGCTGATCCATCGCTTGAACTGCCATATGCTGATAGTATGTTGAACTAATTTTTAGACAACAAAAACGACTTCAGAAGTGAAGTCGTTTTTGTTTTATTCAAAATTATCAAGATCTGTAATTGCTTGTTCCCAATCACTATTGGCTTGATCAAGTTTTTCCTGGATTGCAGATAATTTTTCTTGCAAAGGTCCTAATTTATCAAAATTAGTAGCAATTTCTGGTTTCGCCATTTCATTTTGAATCTCTTGTTGCTTTTTTTCCAGTTTTTCAATTTCCTTTTCGGCATTTTCCATCGCGCGTTGCAATTTACGTTTTTGCGAATCACGCTGTTTTTGTTCTTGATAAGATAATTTTTGCTCACTGATCTTCTTTACTGGCTCAGTTTCGTGAGGAGTGGTTCCATCTTGTTTTGGAGTTAGTCCTGCGTTTTGTTTTGCTTTTTCGTCAAGGTAGTAAGAATAGTTTCCTTCATAGATTTTAGCATGACCGTAGCGAACGGAAACAATCTTGTTTGCCAGTTGATTGATAAAGTAACGGTCGTGAGAAACGAAGAGCAGGGTGCCATCGTAATCTTTTAAGGCTTGTTCGAGCACTTCTTTGGCTTCAATGTCCAAGTGGTTCGTTGGTTCATCCATTAACAGAAAATTGTCATGCTCAAGTGAAAGCACTGTTAATGTTAGTCGAGCTTTTTGTCCACCAGATAACTGGCCGACAGTCTTATCAATATCTTTTGCTGTGAAAAGAAAGCTAGCCAAGATTGACCGCACATCACGCTCTGGCATTGTCTTATGGCGATCCCACACAGTATCTAGCACTGTTTTACCAGGATCAAGACGTTGCAATTCCTGATCATAGTAGCCAATGTCAAGGGAAGCACCATATTTGATTGAACCGCCCTTAGGCTTGAGCTGCTTCATAATTGTTTTAAGCAAAGTTGATTTGCCGATACCGTTAGAACCGATGATCGCTACGCGATCTCCCTTGTTTACTTGGAAGAAAATATCTTGCACCATGGTCTTTTCGGGATAACCAATCGTTAAATTATTTAAAATCAAGACTTCTTTTCCGGATGGGCGATCACTGCTAAAACGAATTCTAACCTTGTTTTTATGTTTTGGCGGCTTAATTCGTTCAATCTTTTCCAGCTTTTTGCGCCGACTCTGTGCTCGCTTAGTGGTTGTAGCCCGAACGAGGTTCTTTTGAATAAACTCTTCGTCCTTTTTGATTTCTTCTTGTTGCTTTTCGTAAGCTGCTTCTTGCTCTTTATCGCGTTCTTGGCGTTGCTCCTGGTATTGAGAATAATTGCCTTTAAAAGCAGTTAGCTTGCCAAATTCAAGTTCAAAGATTTGCGTTGCCAGATGGTCCAAAAAATATTGGTCGTGGGAAACGACAAGGATTGCGCCTTCATAATTTTTAAGAAAGCTTTCCAACCAGTCTAAAGTATCTAAGTCAAGATAGTTGGTAGGTTCATCTAACAGAAGCAATGGCGGCTTTTTCAGCAATAGTTTAACAAATGCCAATCTGGTCTTTTCACCACCAGAGAGGCTGCCGATTTGCTTTTGCCAAGTATCCTCTGGAAATTTAAACCCATTCAAAATACTTTTAATATCTGATTGGTAAGTATAGCCGCCATTTTGTTCAAATTGAAACTGCATTTGATCATATTGTTTAAGCAGGTCGCTGTCTTCAGGATGATCAGCGATTTGTTCTTGCATATGAGTTAATTTTTTGCCCTGATTAATTAATGGCAAAAAGACGGTTTCCATTTCATCCCAAATGCTTTTGTCCTCATCTAATGCATTTTCCTGAGCAATATAACCGACCTCAATGTTTTTATTAACAGTAAATTCGCCATGAGTTGGCTCTTGCTGACCGGTCATAATTTTAAGCAAAGTAGTTTTACCGACACCATTTGGACCGACTAAGCCAATTCTGGCATTTGAATCAATTGAGAAATTAACGTTTTTAAATAAAGTATTGGCACCGAATTGCTGTTCAAGATCGTGCCCTTGTGCAATAATCATAATTCTTCACCTGTCATTATTTTACCATAAGCAGAAAAAAGCTTGTTTGTGAAAAATCCACTTGCAAAGTTCCTATATTTCCGCGTATGATATAGATGTTTGATTATTCATTCACAAACATGAAACACATTGGGGGCTTCATTAATGGACAAAATTAAAATTCCTAAAGCAACAGCAAAGAGATTGCCGTTATACTACCGTTACCTGATCATTTTAAATGAAGAAGGCAAGGCAAAAGTTTCATCAACTGAATTATCTGAAGCTGTGCAAGTCGACAGCGCATCTATCAGACGCGACTTTTCTTATTTTGGTGCTTTAGGCAAACGTGGATACGGATATGATGTAAAAAACTTGCTGACCTTTTTTAAGAAGATTTTGAACCAAGACACTTTAACCAACGTAGCTTTGGTTGGTGTTGGTAACTTGGGTCGAGCTCTTCTGAACTACAACTTTAAACGCAGCAATAATATTAGAATTTCTTGTGCCTTTGATATTAATAAAGAAATCACCGGTCATATCTTAAGCGGCGTGCCCGTCTACGATATGAGCGATTTAAAGCAGCAATTAAGTGATCAGCAAATTTCAATTGCTATATTGACAGTGCCATCATCAGCTGCGCAAAAGACAACGGATGATATGGTTGAGGCTGGAATTAAAGGAATTATGAACTTTACGCCAATTAGATTATCAGCACCAGTTGATGTCAGAGTACAAAATGTCGACCTGGCAACTGAATTGCAAACTTTAATCTATTTCTTGGATTCTGATAAAGCCAAGAAAAGTGACTTTTAAAATTGAATAAAAATTGCCGCCAAACTTTTGGCGGTCTTTTTTTTACCACTTGGTTGATAAAAATGACCACTTAGTTTAAAAGGCTAGTTTTCCATGATTAAAGCTGTTTTAATATCATCAAGTCGAAAAAAGGAGGGGAGAAGATTTGAAAATAAGATTGGAAATCGATCCTAATCAAAAAGAACCTGAGATTTTGATCACTGCGCCTAAAATGAATGAGAAAATTGAACGCTTGTACAAACGGCTGCAGGCAGATGAGGAATCTCCTGAACAGCTTGAAGCGACTAAGGACGATACTTCTTATTATTTAAATCTAGATCAGATTCTCTTCTTTGAGACTGATAGCAAGGTCGTGATAGCGCATACTACAACGCAAGCGTATCAAGTAAAGTATAAATTATATGAACTAGAACAACTGTTGGGCAGCAATTTTATGCGTGTTGCTAAATCTACAATTCTAAATTTAGATCAGATATATTCTTTAACCAGATCAATTTCAAATTGCCAGATTAGGTTTCAAAATTCATATAAAACAGTATACGTTTCAAGACATTATTATCGCGACTTAAGAGACAGATTAGAAGAAAGAAGGCAATTATCATGAGAAACAAGCTTTGGCGCTCTTTTTGGGGCATTTTCTTTTTAGCAGCTGCAGCATTGGTAGTTGTTAACCAAATGGGAATTTTGAGCTACAAAATTGGTTTTTGGGCTATTGTAGGAACAATTATTTTTGCTTTAGGCTTAATTGACAGCGTGATTAATCGGCGAATTACGGAAGGCGTCTTTTCTATTGCTTTTTTATTGATAGTTTATGCTAAGCCATTGCATATTGAACGTTTAGTACCATGGACGATTTTGCTTGCCGCGGTTCTTATTTCAATCGGATTGGGGATTATTTTTCGCAATCGATTTCATACGGTGGTTTACGCAAATAAGAAAATTAAGGACTTTAGGAACAAAAGAGAAAGTATTTCAGATCATATCTTTACTGATACGGTGAGTAACGAAAAAGGGTCTCACGTGGTTGTTGATCAGACTTTATCCGATACTTCGCGCTACATTCACTCAAAAGAATTAGAGACGATTGAAGTCAATGGCAAGTTGGGTGATATCAACCTCTACTTAGATGATGCACAGGCTGCTGGTGATACGGTAGTAATGGATTTAAACGTTACAATGACTGAACTGAATATTTATGTGCCTTTGTCTTGGCAGGTAAAAGACAACTTGGGTAAAACATTTGGCAATATTCAAATTGAGGGAACTTCCAATGGTGGCGGTCCTACCTTGATTATTCAAGGGCGTGCTAGCATGAGCGATATTGATGTTAGATACATTTAGAATATAATATTGGTATATTTGTTTTAAATATAGAAAGAGCAGATTAATGATCGAAAAAAACGTCAATCTAAGCTTAATGTATGAATTGGAAAATTTGCATCATGTCGTAGTGCAAGCAACTAATTTAGTCAATAATCAAATCTTTGCTTTGCAGCTTTTGCATAAACAAACAGATATCATTGTCTATCAAGCAGAAGCAAACCGGAAGCACATTTTCTTTGATGAAGATAATCCAATTGTTTGCTTATCAGGGATGGCTGGCGGTCATACCCAGACTTGGGTTTACTCAGGAAAGCCAGGCAACTACTTTATCGGAACCAAGCCTAAGAAACATGGTCATATCTTATGGGATACGCAAATTGCACGAGTAAACATTAATGGCGGTAGCGTTCAGTATGACAGCAATACCGAACTGCCACGTCTGTCATATTTAAACCGTGTCGGTTCAGGCTTTGGCGATGGCAGCGTTGCTTACCCAGGCAAAGAGCTAGAACGTCTTGAGGCAGCCATTTCCCCTGATTACAAGCGTTTATTGATTGCAAGCATTGATTTAAATCATGTAGGTCATTTTGCTCTTTATGATTTGAATGAAGTTAATGAAGCTTTGGATAATGCCGAATCTAGTGCGTCTGATGTCAATATTCAAAATTTGCATTGTTTAGGTGCATTTACAATTCCTAGTTTTAATCAAACAATTCCATCAATTCAGGGCTATGATATTGATCAAGACAACAATGTTTATGTTTCTTGTCAATTAGGGCCAAAAGCTAATTTCTTAGGGATGGCTAAAGAAGGACATCCACGTCAGATTGTCAAGATTCCATGGGGTTCAAGCAATCCTGATGAATGGGAAGTAGCCAACCTTGATCATGATCATACAGTTGATACTTTGGGCTATGTTACCGAATTTGAGAGTGTACAGGTCGTAAGTCCAAATGAAATTTATTTGACTGTCGCATATCATAGAAAGAGTGATCTTAAGACTTTAAAGAATAGAGTCTACAAGATTGAAGGCTTTGGTAATTAAAGGTATTAAAAAACGTCTTAGCATTGCTAAGGCGTTTTTCTTATGCTGTGGTTTTACTTTTAATTAAGCGAACGGGTAGTTGATATTGGTGCTGGCTAAGTGGTTTTTGTGGATCATTAATGCGTTCTAGCAATAATTTAACAAGCAGGACAGCCATGTCCGAAATCGGTTGAGCAATTGTAGATAATTCGGAATGATAAGTTTGAATTTCTTTTGTCCCATCAAAACCAATCACTTTTAAATCCTTTGGTACCTGGATACCTAGCTCGACTGCTTCTTGCAAAACCAAAATTGCCGTTAGATCATCTGTACAAACTACGCCATCCGGATGATCATGCGTCAGCATTTTATGGATTGTCATCTTTTTTAAAAGAGGAGAATCGGAAAATGCTACTGAACAAAGATGAGGCGTCATTTTTAATGATTTAATCGTATCCAAATAAGCCTTTAGACGTTTGTCCGTTGGATTGCCTTTAGTTAATTTGTTTCCCAGGAAATAAATATTTTTGCAGCCGGCTTGAATCAAATCATGTACAGCCAATTGAATGCCTTGATAGTTATCGCAGCTAACGATCGGAATATTATCGGAAAGCTTGCGATCAAAAGAAACAATTGGCAAACCTAAGCGTTGATATTCATCAATTCCTAAATTGTGGGCACCAGCGATAATGCCATCAACTTGGTTAGCTAACAGCATTTTAATGTATTCACGTTCTTTTTCTTTATCCTTACCGGCATTGCAAAGGATAATTTTATAGTTCTTTTTAAAAAGTTCAGCTTCGATATCTTGAATCAATTCCGCAAAAAATGGGTTAGCAATGCTTGGAAAAATTACACCGATTAGCTTCATCTTTTTGCCTTGCAAAGAGCGAGCCAAGGAATTGGGCTGGTAATTTAATTCACGCATAGCTGCGAATACTTTTTCTTTTGTTGCTTCGCTTAAATATCCGTAATTATTAATTACACGCGAAACTGTGGTTGCAGAAACTCCGGCCTTTTTAGCTACATCGATGAGTTTTACTGCCATTTTTTGATCACCTTTACTTTAAAGGATGGTTCTCATTTCCCAGAAGTGGCCTGTGTAGTCAATCTTGTGATCGAAACAAATCTTTTGCTTGTCAGGATCATTAAAGAATCTTCCGGTTAAAACATGTTCACCATCGTTAACAAATACTTCGATTAAAGAATGGTCAACAAAAATGTCTAGTTTAAGATCAGCATCCTGCTTTAGCAAAATGCTACGTGTTTGACCATATTTTTCTGAAACGGATTGAGCGTTATGTGAACGATCTAAAGTTAATGAGCCTTTGGCAGTATCAAAACTGAGAGTGACATTCTGACTTAAATCGTCGCTTGCTGCTAAATAAAGTTTACCATTTTGACCAGCTTTAATGGTAATTGCTAATTCATATTGTCCGTTGGTTTTTTCTTTAATTAATTGTGAGTTGGTTTGTTCTTCTTGACCGCGCAAACTTTTAATTGAAGAAACAGGCTGCTGTAACAATTTGCCATCTTTAATGGAAAGTTCTTTAACTTGACTCAAGCAGTTAGCCCATTCTTCATTATCGGTTGGATAAGTTGTGTCGGGCAAGCCTACCCAGCTGATAACATAAGCTTTACCATCTGGTGCATTAAATGCTTGACTGGCATAAACATCAAAGCCTTCGTCGAGATTATGCAATTGACCAGGATTGATTAATTGCGTGTTTTCAAAATCAGCTTGGTCGGCAATTACATACATGTTTGGATAAATATTGCGGTAGTTTGCGACCTGTTGATCTAGTCCTTGAGGACAGAAAATGGCGACAGCCTTGCCGTCAACGTTGACGATGTTTGGACATTCGATCATATAGCCCATTGTTTGATCAGTAAAATGTAAAAATCCTAACTCGTGCCAATCAGTTAAATTGTCAGATTTCCAAACATCAATGTGTCCATGTTTTTCTGCCTGATCCTGTGCACCTAAAATTGCATAATAATGTCCCTTCTTCTTAATAATTTGTGGATCACGGAAATGCTCAGTGATGTTTGCTGGTTTTTCGAATAAAACATGCTTATCACTGACATTGCCATTTTTATCCATCCAAGCTCCAATTTGATATGGCGTTCTTATCCAGTTTTCATCGCGGTGGTTTCCAGTATACATTAAGAAAAGACGATCGCCAATTTGCATTGCAGAACCAGAATAAGCCCCATGAGAATCGGCTTTACAGTCAGGTTTAACTGCCAAACCCAAATTTTCCCAGTGAACTAAATCTGAAGACTTGAAGTGCCACCAGGATTTCAAACCATGAACGGCCCCAAAAGGATAGGATTGATAAAAGAGGTGATATTCGCCATTAAAATAAGAAAAGCCATTCGGATCGTTGATTAATCCTGAGATGGGATGCAAGTGATAATGCATCTGTACAGGCGAATTGGCTGCTTTTGCTTGCAAATCCAATAGTTTTTCAGCGCTCCACTGATTATAAGGCAAGTAACGTTTTTCTCGAGTCCATTCCATAATAATATCCTCCATGAAAGCGGTATCTTTTTAAGACTATTTTATTAAAAACAGTAAGCTATGTCAAACGATTATCAGCTAAGCTAATTGCTAAAGAATCAGTGCTTATACAAAATCATAGCAAAAAAGATGAAAATATATGATAAACGATTGACATATTTTTAGAATACGCTATCATAATTAGTGAATTCAGAAATAAAGCGTTTACATAATTTTGAGGGAGGAAAATTATGGATCACAGGAAAGTAGCAGAACGAGTTATCAAAGATGTTCATCAAGATAACATCATTGCCGCTGCGCATTGTGCTACTCGTTTGCGTTTGGTTTTAAAGGATGATTCAAAAATTGACCAAAAGGCCTTAGATAATGATCCTGATGTTAAAGGGACATTTAAGACTAATGGTCAATATCAGGTAATTATTGGGCCAGGGGACGTTAATGACGTCTATGATGAATTAATCAAAATTACTGGCTTGAAAGAATTATCAACTGATGATTTAAAGAAGGCTGCTGCCAAGGGTCAAAAGAAGAACCCAGTAATGGACTTCATTAAGCTCTTGTCTGATATCTTTGTTCCAATTATTCCAGCTTTAGTTGCTGGTGGTTTGCTTATGGCATTGAACAACTTCTTGACTTCGCCAGGTTTGTTTGGCTCCAAGTCAGTTGTTCAAATGGCACCAAATATTGCCGGACTTTCAAGTATGATTCAAATTATGTCCGCTGCTCCATTTATCTTTATGCCAATTTTGGTTGGTATGTCGGCAGCCAAGAGATTTGGTGCTAACCAATTATTAGGTGCAGCCGTCGGTATGATTATGACCACGCCTAACTTAGGCGGTGCAGCTAAGTTCTGGGACTTATGGGGTTGGCATGTTGCTCAAACCAACTACCAATATCAAGTTATTCCAGTATTGGTTGCTGTTTGGGTACTTTCTATTCTGGAAAAGAGATTGCACAAGTGGCTGCCATCAGCCGTTGACTTTACTTTCACACCACTTCTGTCATTGATGATTACCGGTTTTCTTACTTACACGATCATCGGTCCTGTCTTTAAAGGCGTATCTGATGCGATTACTAATGCCATCGTATGGCTCTACAATACAACTGGTGCCTTCGGAATGGGTGTCTTTGGTTTAACTTACTCAGCAATTGTTACTACTGGTTTGCACCAAAGCTTTCCAGCTGTTGAAACTCAGCTTTTGGCTCAATTTGCTCAAACTCACGGTGCAAGCTCTGGTGACTTTATCTTCGTTACCGCATGTATGGCCAATGTAGCTCAAGGTGCTGCTACTTTCGCAGTTTACTTCTTAACTAAGAACAAAAAGATGAAGGGCCTTTCTTCATCAGCTGTTGTTTCTGCACTTCTTGGTATTACTGAACCTGCACTTTTCGGCGTTAACTTGAAGTACAAATTCCCATTCTTCTGTGCTTTAATCGGTTCTGGTGTTGCTGCTGCCTTTGCGGGCTTGATGCATGTTACTGCTGCTGCTTTAGGTTCAGCCGGCTTCCTGGGCTTCCTTTCAATTTATCCAAAGACGATTCCAATGTGGGTTGTTTCCGTTGCAATTAGTTTTGTCATTGCCTTTATTTTGACTTATGTTTACGGTAAAGGTCATTTGAAGGAAGAAGTTGCTAGTCAAGATGTTCCAGTTAATGATGCAACTTCAATTGCTGAAGATAATCAAAAAGCCGAAAAGGTATCTAAAGAACAATTAAGCTTAAAGGATGAAGTTATTGCGGCTGCGGTAGATGGACAGCCTGAAAGCTTAACTAAAGTAAACGATAAAGTATTTTCCGCTAAATTAATGGGTGACGGTGCAGCAATCGTTCCTAGTGATGGCACGATTTACGCACCAGTGACAGGTACTGTTACTATTGCTTATGAGACCAAGCACGCTTATGGCATTAAATCTGATAAAGGTGCTGAAGTATTGATTCATATCGGTCTTGATACAGTTAACTTAAAGGGTCAGCACTTTGAAAGCTTTGTTAAGCAAGGACAACGTATTAACAAAGGAGATAAGTTGGGTACGGTTGACCTTGAAGCCGTCAAGAAGGCTGGCTATGATACAACAGTAATGGAAATTATTACTAATACTGCCAACTATGCTAACGTTCAAAGAATTAGCGATGCAGGCGTTAAGCATGGTGATAAATTAATCGCTGTTACTGCTCATAATTAAAAAATCTTATACTCCTCTAGAAAAATAAAGAAAAAGTAAAATTAGCACTCTTTTATAAAAAGTGCTAATTTTTTCTTGCTTTTTTATTGAAAACACGTTATTATCATATTTGTGAGTTANNTAACTCACAAATATGATAATAAAAATTAAAAAACTAATATTATAGGAGGGACAAACGTGTTAGAACCAATCGGTGATCGCGTGATCGTAAAAGTTAAAGAAGAAGAAGAAAAGACTGTTGGAGGCATCGTCCTTGCTTCCAATGCTAAGGAAAAGCCAACTGAAGGTGAAGTTGTTGCAGTTGGCAACGGCGCTTATGCTGAAAATGGCGAAAAGCTGCCAATGACGGTTAAGAAAGGTGACGTAGTTTTATACGATAAGTACTCTGGCACTAATGTTAAATATGAAGGTGAAAAGTACTTAGTCCTTCGCGAAAAAGATATTTTAGCAATCGTTAAGTAATTAGATAAGTCAAATCTTTTAAAATAAATCGAAATAAGGAGGATATAATCTATGGCTAAAGATATTAAATTCTCAGAAAACGCAAGACGTTCACTCTTAAAGGGCGTTGATAAATTAGCTGATACTGTTAAGACCACTATTGGTCCTAAGGGTAGAAATGTTGTTTTGGAACAAACTTATGGCAACCCAGACATCACTAACGATGGTGTTACTATTGCTAAGTCCATTGAATTAAAAGATCACTTTGAAAACTTGGGTGCTAAGCTTGTTGCTGAAGCTGCACAAAAGACTAACGATATTGCTGGTGACGGTACTACTACTGCTACTATTTTGACTCAAGCAATTGTTCGTGAAGGTATGAAGAACGTTACTTCCGGTGCTAACCCAGTTGGTATTCGTCGCGGTATTGAAAAAGCCACTAGGGCTGCTGTTGATGAACTTCACAAGATTAGCCACAGCGTTTCTTCAAAGGATCAAATTGCTCAAGTTGCTGCTGTTTCATCAGGATCAAAAGAAATTGGTGATTTGATTGCCGATGCAATGGAAAAGGTTGGCAAGGATGGTGTTATCACAATCGAAGATTCGCGTGGTATCAACACTGAATTATCAGTAGTTGAAGGGATGCAATTCGATCGCGGTTACTTATCACAATACATGGTAACTGATAACGATAAGATGGAAGCAGACCTTGATAATCCATACATTTTAATTACCGACAAGAAGATCTCAAACATTCAAGACATTTTGCCATTGTTGCAACAAATTGTTCAACAAGGCAAGGCATTGTTGATTATTGCCGATGATGTTTCTGGTGAAGCTCTTCCAACTCTTGTATTGAACAAGATTCGTGGTACTTTCAATGTTGTAGCTGTTAAAGCTCCTGGCTTTGGTGACCGTCGCAAGGCTCAACTTCAAGATATCGCTGCTTTAACTGGCGGTACAGTTATTACTGATGACTTGGGTCTTGAACTTAAGGACACCAAGATTGATCAATTAGGTCAAGCTCGTCGCATCACTGTAACTAAGGATTCAACTACTATTGTTGACGGTGCAGGTTCAAAGAATGCTATTCAAGAACGTGAAGACTCAATCAGAAAGCAAATTGAAGAAACTACTTCAGACTTCGACAAGAAGAAGTTGCAAGAACGTCTTGCTAAGCTTACTGGTGGTGTAGCTGTTATTCACGTTGGTGCTGTTACCGAAACTGAACTTAAGGAACGTCGTTACAGAATCGAAGATGCTTTGAACTCAACCCGTGCTGCTGTTGACGAAGGTTACGTAGCCGGTGGTGGTACTGCACTTGTTAACGTTGAAAAGGCCGTTAAGGATCTTAAGGGTGATTCAGCTGATGAACAAACTGGTATCAACATTGTTTTGAGAGCTTTGAGTGCACCTGTTCGTCAAATTGCTGAAAACGCTGGTAAAGATGGTTCAGTAATCTTAGATAAGTTGGAACACCAAGACAATGAAGTTGGTTACAACGCAGCTGCTGATAAGTGGGAAAACATGGTTGACGCAGGTATCATTGACCCAACTAAGGTAACTCGTACAGCCCTTCAAAACGCTGCATCTATTGCTGCACTTCTTCTTACTACTGAAGCTGTTGTAGCTGATATTCCTGAAGATAAGCCACAATCTCCAGCTCCAGATATGGGAATGTAGCCGTTAGCGCTTTAGCGCTTACGGATACATTTCTAGATCATGAAATGATCTAGTTCATCTCTTAAAGCTTTAGCGTTTAGAGATTCAATTCTCAAACATTTATGTTTGAGAATATAATTTAAAACATTGCAATAAAAGTTATACACATAGAAAGAAGATCGCATTTGCGGTCTTTTTTCTTTTGTCCACATCTTTAGCGTATAATAGTTAACAGTGAAAAAGAGTTAAAAAGAAAGAGGAATTTCATTTGGCTAAAAGCAGTACTACTCCTATGATGGAGCAATATTATGACATAAAAAAGCAATATCCCGATGCCTTCCTTTTTTATCGCGTAGGCGACTTCTATGAATTATTTGAAGACGATGCAGTCAAAGGTGCGCAGATTCTTGAGTTAACCTTGACTCACCGTTCTAATAAAACTAAAAATCCAATTCCAATGGCAGGTGTGCCTCACTTAGCTGTGGATTCATATGTGAATACTTTAGTTGAAAAAGGCTACAAAGTTGCACTTTGTGAACAACTAGAAGATCCGAAAAAGGCCAAGGGCATGGTGAAGCGAGGGATCATTCAGTTGGTTACGCCCGGTACTATGATGGCTGAAGGACCTAATGAGGCAAAAGAGTCTAATTACTTAACTTCTGTAGTGACGACCAATAGTGGATTTGGTTTAGCCTATAGTGATTTGTCCACAGGTGAAATTTATACTACCCACTTAAAAGATTTTGCAGCAGTTTCAAACGAACTTTTATCTTTAAGAACGCGTGAAGTTGTGTATAACGGACCATTAACGGCACAAAATCAAGATTTTATGCACAAGTCAAATATCACGGTTTCTAAACCAACGCCGCTTGAAGGCGAACATGCCGAAATTTCATACGTTGAACAAAACTTAAAGAATCATGCAGAAAGACAGGCAGCTGAACAATTAGTAGGTTATTTATTAACAACACAAAAACGCAGCCTGGCCCACTTACAGATTGCAAAAAGCTATGAAGTAAATCAATATCTGCAAATGTCGCATACTGTGCAGAATAATCTAGAATTAATCTCTTCTGCAAAAACCGGTAAAAAGATGGGTTCGCTCTTCTGGGTGCTGGATAAAACTCATACGGCAATGGGTGGTCGTTTGCTTAAGCAGTGGCTATCGCGTCCGCTTCTTTCAATTGAAGAAATCAATAAGCGGCAAGAGATGGTTCAATCCTTGTTAGACAACTACTTTACCCGAGAAAATGTTATTGATGCTTTAAAAGGCGTTTATGACCTTGAACGATTGACCGGACGGATTGCTTTTGGCAATGTCAATGCTCGTGAACTTTTGCAATTATCACGTTCCTTGCAAGCTGTACCAGTGATTTTAGATGCTTTAAAGCAATCAGACAGTACAGAATTAAAATATTTTGCCGATGAAATTGATCCACTCAAAGGTGTTGCTGAATTGATATCAACCACTTTAGTTAAGGATCCGCCAATTTTAACAACAGAAGGCGGCTTAATTCAGGATGGCGTAGATGCTCAGCTTGATCGTTACCGTGATGCGATGAACAACGGTAAAAAGTGGCTGGCACAAATGGAAGCTGATGAACGAGAAAAAACCGGAATTGAGAACTTGAAGATAGGCTATAACAAAGTATTTGGCTACTATATTCAAGTTTCTAATGGCAATAAGAGCAAAGTCCCCTTGGATCGTTATACTCGCAAGCAGACGCTGACTAATGCCGAACGTTATATCACGCCTGAATTGAAAGAACATGAAAACCTCATCATGGAGGCGCAGACTCGTTCAACTGATTTGGAATATGATTTGTTCGTTAAATTGCGTGAAGAAGTTAAAAAGTATATTCCAGCTCTGCAAAAATTGGGCAATCAATTGGCTGCGTTAGATGTTTATACAGGCTTTGCTACCGTTGCAGAAGAAAATAATTATTGTCGCCCAAGCTTTCACAGTGCCAACCAGAATATCGACGTCGTTGGTGGCCGCCACCCAGTTGTAGAAAAGGTAATGACGGCTGGTTCTTACATCCCTAATGATGTCAAAATGGCCGATGGTACGGATATTTATTTGATTACTGGTCCAAATATGTCTGGTAAAAGTACCTATATGCGACAAATGGCATTAATTGCGATTATAGCGCAAGTGGGCAGCTTTGTGCCAGCTGACAGTGCAGACTTGCCAATTTTTGACCAAATCTTTACGCGAATCGGTGCGGCCGATGATCTGATTTCTGGTCAGAGTACTTTCATGGTGGAAATGAGTGAAGCAAATGAAGCACTGCAATATGCTACCAAACGCAGTTTGGTACTATTTGATGAAATTGGTCGTGGAACAGCCACTTATGATGGAATGGCTTTAGCCGGCGCCATTGTTAAATACCTGCATGATAAAGTCGGTGCGAAAACTTTATTTGCCACGCACTACCATGAATTGACTGATTTAGACAAGACATTGCATCACTTGAAGAATATTCATGTTGGAGCAACTGAAGAAAATGGCAAATTGATTTTTCTGCACAAGATCTTGCCTGGCGCAGCCGATCAGAGTTATGGGATTCACGTTGCTCAACTTGCTGGCTTGCCGCATTGCGTTTTGCGTGAAGCAACTAAATTGCTTAAACGACTTGAAGCACAGGGTGCAAGCGAATTGGGACCAGCCAGTGAACAGCTGAATTTGTTTATGGAAAATGCTCCAGAAGCAGAAGAGACAACTGACGATGAAGCAGAAACAGTTTCAAATGCTGAAAAAGATGTGCTGGATCAAATTTCTAACCTTTATTTAGCAGACAAGACACCACTGCAAATAATGCAAATGGTTGCTGATTGGCAACAAGATTTAAAGGATAACGAGTAAAATGCCTAAAATTCATGAATTATCCGAGACCCTAACTAATCAAATTGCCGCCGGAGAAGTTATTGAGCGACCGGCTAGTGTTGTTAAGGAATTGGTTGAAAATTCAATTGATGCTGGTGCAAGCAGAATCAGAATTGATTTTATGGATGCCGGTTTAAAGCAAATCGTTGTTCAGGATAATGGTACAGGAATTGCACGCGATCAGATTGATTTGGCATTTACTCGCCATGCAACTAGCAAAATCAATAATGAGCGTGATCTTTTTAACGTTTCTACATTAGGCTTCAGAGGAGAAGCACTAGCTTCTATATCTGCGGTTGCTCATGTTGAAATAATTACGACAGCTGCTGATGAGATTGGTACTAAAGCAGTTTTTGTGGGCGGAAATAAAAAGACTGAAGAAGATGCAGCTGCAAGAAAAGGAACAAATATAACAGTTAAAGATTTGTTCTTCAATACCCCGGCGCGATTGAAATACTTGCGTAGTCCGCGAACTGAGATGATGAAAATTGTCGATATTGTCAACCGCATTTCACTAGGCTATCCGCAAATTTCTTTTACTTTGTCTAATGCCGGCAAAGTATTATTGAGAACGCCGGGTAATGGCAATTTAGCCCAAACCGTAGCTAATGTTTACGGCCGCCATATTGCTGAAAAGATGATTCCCTTTAAAAATGCAGACAGTGATTTTCAGGTTTCGGGTTTAATGTCTCGTCCCGAATTGACGCGTTCAACCCGCAATTTTATTTCCATTTTGCTTAATGGTCGCTATATTCGGAACTTTCACCTGAACACGGCGATTATGGAAGGATATGGTTCCAAATTAACTGCACGTCATTATCCAATTGTGGTGGTTGCAATTAAGGTCGATCCTTTATTAGTTGATGTCAATGTTCACCCAACTAAGCAAGAAGTAAGATTGTCTAAAGAAAAAGAACTAAGCCGTTTGATCACGGCCGCTATTAGCGATAACTTAATCAGTCATCCCGAACAAAGCGATGCTTTTGCCAATTTAAAAACTAATCGGCAGGAGACCTTGGTTGATCAATTAAAGTTTAATTTAAACCAGAACGTGGTTAATACCACTAGGCAACCAACACCAGAAATTCATGAAAAAGTAACGCCAACTGAATTAACACCTAAAAAGGCTAAGACGAAATACGTGGATTTAAGTATTCCACGTGAGGATGATCGTTACGTAATTACCACGACATGGGCAGACAATATTGCCAAACAAACACAATTAACGCCCTTTGGCAAAGGCAAGTCTGACAAGGAAGTTATTTCAACTGGGGATGAAACGCTGGCTACCAATTTGCCAGAACTGCAATATTTGGGTCAAACTAAAACCTATATTATTGCTGAAGATAATGGTGATCTGTTTTTGATTGATCAGTTAGCAGCACGGCGCCGTTTAACTTATGAAAAAATCTATCAGACACTGCTTGAAAAAAAGATTGTGCAGCAAGGTTTACTAACGCCTTTGGTTCTTGAATTTGGCAACTTGGACTTTTTACAGATAAAAAGCAAAATTGACGAGATTAAAAAAATCGGAATTTTTCTGGAAGATTTTGGTCAAGACAGTTTTATTATGCGCTCCTATCCAACATGGATTCATGGTGATGTTGAAGGCTCAGTTAGAAGAATTTTGGATAGCTATTTAACGGTCGCACACCAGACTGAGACGACCTTGTTTGCTAAAATTGCTGCTTTGCAGGCTCGAAAAGAAATTACCGGTCATGTTGATTTATCGGCTGGAGAAAATGTCAGTCTTCTAGCGGATTTGCGCAAGAGCAGTGATCCATATCATGACGCCGATGGCAAAGTTGTTTTAGTCAGAATAAGTCAAAATGACTTGCGGAAGATGTTTAAAAAGGATGAATAAAAGATGTTTGAATATTTAGATGGAACGATTGCTGAAATTTCGCCAAGCTATATCGTCGTTGATGTTAATGGCGTTGGCTATAAAGTTTTCAGTCCGACTCCTTTTGCTTATCATCAAGGGCAAAAGGCTAGAGTTTATGTTGAGCAGAATTTCTCAGATAACAATGGCTTTACTCTTTATGGTTTTCAAGACAAAAATGCTAAAGGTCTTTTCCTGAAATTGTTGAGTGTCAGCGGAATTGGTCCCAAGTCTGCTTTAGCTATCATGGCGGCTGAAGACAGCGACTCCTTGGCTGAAGCAATTGAGCAGGGTGAAGTTAAGTATTTGACGCGTTTTCCGGGCGTGGGCAAAAAGACGGCTTCCCAAATTGTGCTTGATTTGAAAGGAAAGTTAGGCGATTATGTTAATAGTTTGGATCGGACGGTTGCCGATAATGAAGAGATTTCACCAGAATTGCACGATGCCTTATTAGCTTTGATTGCCTTAGGCTACACTCAAAAAGAGGTCGATCGCATTACTCCGAAACTGGAAAAAATTGATACCGATAGTGCAGATAAATATATTAAGAAGGGATTGGCCCTTTTATTAAAGAAGTAATGTTATAATGAACATTAGTTTGTAAAAAGTGAGGAAGTGAATTTTGTGGTAGACAAGGAAGACGCGATAACTTTAAGTGAAGCGCAAGATGCGGAAGAAGAACAAGTTGAAATGTCGCTGCGTCCGCAAAGTTTGAATCAATATTTGGGACAAGCACGAGTAAAAAAAGAAATGGCAGTTTATATCAAGGCAGCCAGACAAAGGGATGAAGCATTAGATCATGTTTTGCTTTATGGCCCACCAGGTCTTGGTAAAACTACATTGGCTTTTGTCATTGCGCATGAGTTAGGCGTTCATCTTAAAAGTACATCTGGGCCAGCGATTGAAAAAGCCGGTGATTTGGTGGCACTTTTATCAGAACTGGATCCTGGCGATGTTTTGTTTATTGATGAAATTCACCGTTTGCCTAAACCGATTGAAGAAGTACTTTATTCTGCTATGGAAGATTTCTATGTCGATATTATGATCGGTGAGGGAGAAACGACGCATGCCGTTCATGTTCCACTTCCTCCATTTACCTTAATTGGGGCAACTACTTTGGCGGGACAGCTTTCAGCGCCGCTACGTGATCGTTTCGGTATTGTTGAGCATATGCAATATTACACTGTAGATGAGTTAGAGCAGATTATTCAACGATCCGGCGATGTCTTTCATACTTCTATTGCTCCTGAAGCAGCTCATGAATTGGCTCGTCGGTCTCGGGGAACGCCACGAGTGGCCAACCGTTTGTTAAAACGGGTGCGTGATTTCGCCGAAGTTAAAGGTGAAGATACCATTTCTTTAAAGACAACGGAGCATGCTTTGAAGCAATTGCAGGTTGACGATGAAGGCCTGGATCTGACTGACCGCAAACTTTTGCGTACGATGATCGAAGGCTATGGTGGCGGCCCCGTTGGCATCAGAACTTTAGCAGCAAATGTCGGTGAAGATATTGATACGATTGAATCTTTGTATGAACCATATTTGCTGCAGCATGGCTTTATTTTATTAACGCCGCGTGGTCGAATGGCAACTGACAAAGCTTATGCTCAATTAGGATTACCAAATCCAAATGAAGAATAAGGCAGATTAGAGTGCATCTTAGGTCTGCTTTTTGTATAATAAAAGTAATTGACATTAACATTGATATTTTTATGAGGTGAAAAATTTGAATACTTTATTTTTGGCTAATGCTCAAGGTGGCAGCGGCAATATTATGATGATTGTTGTTTTCGTTATTTTGATCGGATTCATGTACTTTGGCATGATTCGCCCGCAAAAGAAGCAACAACAAAAGAGAATGCAAATGATGGATCAATTGAAGAAGGGCGACCGTGTCGTTTTAGTTGACGGATTGCACGGAAAAGTTGATTCAATCAATGGCAAAGACAATACTGTTGTTATTGACGCTGATGGTATCTACTTGACTTTCAACAGAATGGCTATTCGTCAAGTTTTGCCAGCCGCAGCAGAAAAGCCAGCATCAGCTGAAACTGAAAAGTCAGAATCTCCTGCAGAAGAAAAATCAGCAGAAAAGACTGAAACTAAGGAAGAACCTGAAGCAAAGCCTGAAACTGAAAAGCCAGCAGATGACAATTCAGAAGAAAAGAAAGATTAATCATAAGATAATTTTATGAATAAAAGTGCCTTTGAAAGGCGCTTTTTATTTTGCTAAAAAATTCCTTGTTGTAAAATAAATGTGTTGACTATGAAGTGGAGGTACAAAATGAAAAATATTCCAGTTGTCATGATTATTTTCGGTGGTAGTGGTGACTTGGCACACCGTAAGCTTTATCCTGCATTATTCAATCTTTATGAACAAGGCTTGATTCACGACAATTTTGCTGTTATTGGAACTGCACGTCGTCCTTGGTCGCATGAATACTTACGTGGACAAGTAAGCGATGCAATTCATGAAACTCATACTGAAGTTGATGAAAATGATGTCAAAGACTTTACAAGTCATTTTTACTATCAATCTCATGATGTAACTAATGTTGAACACTATATTACTTTAAAAGAATTGGCTCAAGAACTGGACGATCGTTACAGTGCCCAAGGAAATCGCTTGTTCTACATGGCCATGGCACCAAGATTCTTCGGAACAATTGCCACCCATATTAACGATCAGCATTTGACTGGCAGCGGCTTTAACCGGATTGTTGTTGAAAAGCCATTTGGTCGTGATCTTAAGAGTGCTGAAGAATTAAATAAGCAAATTATCGCTTCATTTTCTGAAAATGAAATCTTTAGAATCGATCACTACCTTGGCAAGGAAATGATTCAAAATATTTTGCCAATGCGTTTTACCAATCCATTGATTAAGAATATTTGGAACAAGGACAATATCGAGAATATTCAAGTTACTTTTGCTGAAAGACTCGGCGTTGAAGCTCGTGGTGAATATTATGAAACTTCAGGTGCTTTGCGTGATATGGTGCAAAATCATATTTTCCAAATCATTACCTTATTGGCAATGCCAGAACCAGAGAATATTTTTTCAGAAGCCATTCACAAGGCAAAGCAAGAATTGCTGGAAAGCTTGATTATTCCAAATGCTGAACAAGTAAAAAAGGACTTTGTTCGAGGCCAATATGCTGGTAGTGACACCACCTTTGCTTATAAGAAAGAACCGAAGGTAAACCCTGATTCTGTAACTGAAACATATGTCGCAGGAAAGGTTAAGTTTGAAAGAGGACCAATTGCCGGTGTTCCAATTTACTTCAGAACTGGTAAGGAATTCAAAGAAAAGAAGAACCGAATTGACATAGTGCTAAAGCATATCAACACTCCATATGGTCAAGCTTATTCCAACAATATTACGATTGAAATTGATCCACAAAGTCGAATTTTTATTACCATCAACGGTAAAAAGATTAGTGAAGAAGGAATTAGAAGAGAAAAGCTTGACTACACTTTCTCTAAGTCTGAATTAGCAGAAGTGCCAGATGGTTATGAACGCCTTCTCCATGATGTTTTTGTCAATGATTCCACTAACTTTACCCACTGGAGCGAATTAAAACGTTACTGGATGTTCATTGATGCAATAGAAGATGCTTGGCAAAAGGAAAACGAAGCTGGCAACCCAGATATCATCCAATACGCACCATATCGGATGGGGCCAACTGAAAGCAACCATATTTTTGAATCTCCAACTGAACATTGGATTTATGAATAATAACGAGAATTTATTACCTAAAAACGACATCCATCGCCGGATTATTCATCTGGATATGGATGCTTTTTACGCTTCAGTGGAAATGCGGGACCATCCCGAATTAAAAAATAAGGCAGTAGTTGTTGCTCATGATCCGCGGGATTTCAATGGTCATGGCGTGATTACGACTGCAAATTATATCGCGCGCAAATATGGCGTTGGCAGTGCTATGCCGGCAATTAAAGCAGTGCAGCTTATTCCAACAGATAAATTAGTCTTTATTCCGCCCAATTTTGACAAGTATCATGCGGTTTCTGATCAAGTCCATGCCATTATGCACGAAGTAACAGATATCATTGAGCCAGTTTCTTTGGATGAGGCATATCTTGATATTACGAAGAATAAACTAGGCGATTACTCTTCAATTCAGTTAGGCAATTACATGCAGCAAAAAGTATATCGCACGACTGGTTTAACTTGTTCATATGGCGTGACTTATAATAAGTTTTTGGCAAAAATGGGTTCTGAATATGCCAAACCATTTGGAAAAACGGTCATTTTGCCCAGTGAAGCCCAATCCTTTTTAGCACAGCAGGATATCAAGAAGTTCCCTGGAGTCGGGAAAAAGATGCAGGCCGTTTTAAGAGAAATGGGGATCAATACTGGTGCCGATTTGCAGCAAAAAAGCGTCAAATTTTTAATTGATCATTTTAAAAAGATGGGTTACGTATTAGCAATGCATTCACGTGGCATAGACTTAAGTCCAGTTGAAGCCAAGAGACAACGGAAGTCGATTGGCAAGGAAAGGACGTTTGAGCCTAGCATTTTTGACCAGCAGCAAGCGCTGACTTTATTAAGAAATTATGCACGAGATGTCAGTCAGATGCTTAAAGAAAAAAATCTGCAAACCAATTGCATCGTCTTAAAATTGCGCAATACCAATTTTCATACGGTTACCCGGCGACGCATGCTGCGGCAAAAGACGCAGGATGAACAGTTGATTTATAGTGAGGCAAAGGCATTATTTGAGACTTTGCCGGAATTTTTAGATCAAGGAATTCGGCTGCTCGGTATCTCGGCTACCAATTTGGAACAAGAAACTTATCGTGAAACTAATCTGTTTTCAACTTTATAAAAAAGACGGTTGTCTGTTACACTAGAGGGTGAGAAAATTAAGGAGAGTTAACGATTATGAGTACTTTTGATGAAATCTACGAAAAAATTAAAGAATATCCTACTATTATCTTGCATCGTCACGCCAGTCCTGATCCAGATGCAATTGGTTCACAAGCTGGTCTTGCTAGAAGCTTGCAAGAAAAATTCCCTGACAAACGTATTTTGTGTGCCGGCGAAAATGACGAAGGAGATTTAGCCTGGATTAATACTATGGATAAGGTCACTAAGAAAGATTATGAAGGTGCTTTGGTAATTACAACTGATACTGCCAACACCACTAGAATTTCCAACAAGCTTTACCGTGAAGGTTCTTTCTTAATTAAAATTGACCACCACCCTGATGTCGATCCATATGCCGATATGAGTTATGTCGATCCAGATGCACCAGCAGCTTCTCAAATTATTGTTGATTTTATTAATGCTGAAAAATTGCCTCTTCCTGAAGAAGTTGCTTATCCGCTTTATGCTGGAATTGTTGGTGATACAGGACGGTTCATGTATCCAGAAACTTCCGCTCATACTTTTGATGTAGTAGCTCAACTTGCCAGAACAGGCATTAATATTACTGAGATTGCTCGTAATATCAGTGATGTTACCTTTGCTCAAGCTAAACTTCAAGCTGCCGTTCTTGACTATATGACAGTTGATCCATGCGGCGCAGCTTATGCTGTTTTAATGCAAAAAGATTTGAAGAAACTTGGCATTACTGATGATCAAGCATCAGTTACTGTTTCTACTCCAGGAAGAATTAAAGATATCAAAGCTTGGAATGTTTTTGTTGAAAAACCAGATGGTACTTTCCGCGTTCATTACCGTTCAAAGGGTCCTGTAATCAACAAATTAGCTGAAAAACATGATGGCGGTGGTCATGCTTTGGCTTCAGGCGCTAATGCCAAAGATATGGATGAAGTAAAGCAAATCTTCGCCGAAGTTGTTGAAGTAACTAAGAAATACAAGGAAGAACATGAATAATACTTTTACTGATTCAAGAATTAAACCTGAACTGCAGGCCGGACTTGAAAAAATTCATTTTACTAAGCCAACTAAAGTTCAGGAACGAGTTATCCCGACCATGCTTTCACGGCAAAATGTGATTGTACAGTCAGCAACAGGTTCTGGTAAGACGCATGCTTATCTAGTACCGGTTTTTAATGATATTGATCTGTCTTCTGACTATGTTCAAGCAATTATTACTGCACCTAGTCGCGAATTAGCCGATCAGCTTTATCAGGTTGCCAAGAGCCTGCGCAAGGCTTCAGGATTGAATATTTCAATCATGCACCTGGCTGGAGGAACTGACCGGGAACGTCAATTAGAAAAAATCGAAAATAAAAAACCGCAACTGGTTATTGCAACGCCAGGTCGTTTGCTGGATTTTGTCCAAAAGAAGATCTTCGCTGTTGATGCCGTGAAGGACTTTATCATTGATGAAGTTGATATGACTTTGGATATGGGCTTTTTAAATGATATCGATCAAGTAGCTGCTAAGTTGCCAAAGGATGTGCTTTTTGCAGCCTTTTCAGCAACTATTCCAGTGAAGCTGGCCAACTTTTTATGTAAGTATATGGCGCATCCTGACGAAATTATCATTGATAATCCAGCAATTATTGCGCCAACAATAAAAAACGATCTTTTGGATGTTGGTTCAAAAGATAAGAAGAACGTTCTTTATCAATTATTAACGATGGGGCAGCCATATTTGGCCTTGGTTTTTGCCAATACAAAGCAAAAAGTTGATGAATTAAACAAGTTTTTGCAGGATCAAGGATTAAAGGTCGCTAAAATTCACGGTGGCATCACTGAACGTGAGCGTAAACGGACTTTGCGCCAAGTTGAACAGGGGCAATTCCAATATGTAGTTGCCAGCGACTTGGCAGCCCGCGGTCTTGACATTGATGGCGTAAGTTTAGTTATCAATTATGAAGTTCCGCGCGATTTGGAATTCGTCATTCACCGGATTGGCAGAACAGGTCGCAACGGTTTGCCAGGTCATGCAGTTACTTTGATTCGCGAAGAAGAGATGAACCGAATTGAAGAGCTGGAAAAGATGGGCGTTCATTTTGATTTTGTTGAAATTAAAAAGGGCGAACTGGTTCCTCGTAAACATTATCGCCGTCGCGACAACCGTGAAGCTAAGAATCGCAACCTTGATACAAAACTGGTTGGTTATGTTAAAAAAGAAAAACGTAAACGCAAGCCAGGCTACAAGGAGAAAATCAAACGTGCTATTCAAGAAGACAATCGTCAAAAGCGCAAGCTTGAACAGCGGCATGAGGTTCGCAAGGCTAAGCGGCAACGTTGCCGTCGGCGTGAGCAGGGACGTTGACAAACTTCGTCTAAGTAGTACAATTATTTTCAGCTTAAGATATGTCTTTTAAAGTTGAATTTCAAAGAGAGAGCTAATTGGTGAGAAAAGCTTAATTCGCTTTAGGGGATGCTCCTTTAAGTATTAATTTTAAAGATAATCAAGAGGTAACAAACACTGTTGCAATCAAGGTGGTACCGCGCACGTAGCGTCCTTGAAACTGCAATGGCGTTTTTTATTTTGGATTAGGAGATAAAAATGAAGAAACTAACAAGTTCAGAGTTTCGGCAAATGTTCTTAGACTTCTTTAAAGAACATGGCCATATGATTATGCCAAGTGCATCACTTATTCCACAAGATGACCGAACTCTTCTTTGGATCAACTCTGGTGTTGCCACAATGAAGAAGTACTTTGATGGTTCAGTTGTTCCTAAGAACCGCAGAATTACTAGTTCACAAAAATCAATCAGAACTAATGATATTGAAAACGTTGGTAAAACTGCTCGTCACCAAACCTTCTTTGAAATGCTTGGTAATTTCTCAGTTGGGGACTACTTCAGAAATGAAGCTATTACTTGGGCTTGGGAATTTTTGACAAGTCCTAAGTGGTTAGGCCTTGATAAGAGCAAGCTTTATTGTACTGTTTATCCAAAAGACATTGATTCACAAAAGGTATGGGAAAAGGCAGGAATGCCTAAAAATCATATCGTTAAGTTAGAAGACAACTTCTGGGATATTGGTGAAGGTCCATGTGGTCCTGATACTGAAATTTTCTATGACCGTGGTCAAGAAAACAATGATGTTGCTGAAGATGACCCTGAAAACTTCCCAGGTGGTGAAAACGCTCGTTACCTTGAAATTTGGAACATTGTTTTCTCACAATACAACCACCTTCCAAATGGCAAATATGTTGATCAGCCACATAAGAATATCGATACTGGTATGGGTCTTGAACGTGTGCTCTCAATTTTGCAAGGCGCACCAACAAACTTTGAAACTGACTTGTTCTTGCCAATTATTCATGCAACTGAAGAGATGACTCCAGGCAAGAAATACGGCGTTAACAAAGCAGATACTACTGCTTTCAAGATCATTGCCGACCACGTTCGTGCCGTAAGTTTTGCTGTTGCTGACGGTGCTCTTCCTTCTAACAATGGTCGTGGCTACGTTCTTCGTCGTTTAATTCGTCGTGCTGATTTGAATGGTCAACGTTTGGGCATTAAAGGTGCATTTCTTTACAAACTTGTTCCAGTTGTTGGTAAAATTATGCAAAGCCACTACCCAGAAGTTATGGATCAAAGAGGCTTCATTGAAAATGTTATTCAAAATGAAGAGGAAAGATTCCAAGCAACTCTTGATTCTGGTTTAACTTTGCTTAATGAATTAATTGCCAAGGCTAAGAAGTCAGACAATAAGACTATTTCAGGCAAGGATGCCTTCAAGTTGTTTGATACTTATGGCTTCCCTTATGAATTAACATTCGAATCAGCTCAAGATGCAGGTCTTAAGGTTGACAAGAAGGGCTTTGATAAAGAAATGCAAGTTCAAAAAGAGCGTGCTCGTAAAGCTCGTGGTGACCTGCAATCAATGGGTCGTCAAGATGTAACCTTGATGAATATCAAGGACAAGTCAGAATTTGAATATGGCAAGTATGAAGAAGACCATGCTAAATTGATTGACATTGTTGTTAATGACAAATTGGTCAACAAGGCTGATGGTGAAGAAGCAACTTTAGTATTTGATAAGACGCCATTTTACGCTGAACGTGGTGGACAAGTTGCCGATCATGGTAATATTTACAACCAAGATGGCGAATTAGTTGCTAAAGTTACAGATGTTCAACATGCACCTAATGATCAAAACTTGCACTTTGTTGATATCATTTTGCCACTTGAAAAGGGCCAAGAATATGTTTTAAAGATTGATCGTGAACGTCGTGAAGGTTTGCGTCACTCTCACACTGCAACTCACTTATTGCACGCAGCTCTTCGTCAAGTTTTAGGTGAACATACTCACCAGGCTGGTTCACTTGTTGAACCTGATTACTTGAGATTTGACTTCACAGCTATGGAACCAATGACTCCACGTGAAATTAAATCAGTTGAAGAATTGGTTAACCAAAAGATCTGGGAAGCAATTCAAGTTAAGACTACTGTCACTACACCAGAAGAAGGCAAGAAGATGGGTGCCTTAGCTTTGTTCAATGGCAAATACGGTGATAAAGTTCGTGTTGTTCAAGTAAGTGACTTCTCATCAGAATTCTGCGGTGGTACTCACTGTGACAATACCAACCAAATCGGTATTTTCAAGATTACTTCTGAATCCGCTGTTGGTGCAGGTATGCGCAGAATTGAAGCCGTAACTTCAAAGAAGGCTTATGAATACTTAGCTTACCGCTCAACTTTACTTGATGATATTCAAGAACATGTTAAGGCTACTAAGCCAGATGGCATTATGGACAAGATCGATTCACTTGAAAGCAGCTTGCATGATGCCCAAAAGCAAGTTGAAGGTTTAACTAAGAAGATCAACCAAGCAAAGGCTGGAGAAATCTTTGACAATGTTCAAAAGGCTGGCGATTTAACAGTTATTGCTGCAACAGCAGACGTTAGCGGTATGAACGACTTGCGTGAACTTGCCGATAGCTGGAAAAGTGGCAACAAGTCTGATGTCTTGGTATTGGCTGCCAAGAATGATGGCAAGGCTAACATGATTATTAGCTTGAATAAGAAGGCTCTTGATAAAGGTCTTAAGGCTGGCGATTTGATTAAGAAAGTCGCTCCAATCTTTGGTGGTGGCGGTGGTGGCCGTCCAAACATGGCTCAAGCCGGCGGTAAGAAGCCAGAGGGCATCGATGAGGCTATTAAGACTGTAATTAGTGAAATTTCTAAGAATTAAATAATTGAGTTTGGCTCTTATTTCAAGTAGAATTGTGACAGGAGGAATAATTATGAGTTCATTAGATAAAACCATGCATTTTGACTTTAACCAAAATAAAGGCAAAAACGTGTATGATACTCTACAAGATGTTTACAATGCGCTCGAAGAAAAGGGCTACAATCCAATTAATCAAATTGTTGGATACTTGCTTTCTGGGGATCCTGCTTATATCCCACGGCATAATGATGCTCGTAATTTAATTCTTAAGCATGAGCGTGATGAAATTATTGAGGAGCTTGTAAAGAGCTACCTTGGCAAAGATAAGTAAATGAGATTAATCGGTTTAGATATCGGCTCCAAAACAGTTGGAGTTGCGGTCAGCGATGAATTGGGGATTACTGCGCAAAAATTAGAGACGATTCCAATTGATGAAAGTAAATTTAACTTTGGAATGCGTCCACTGAAGAAAATTGTGCGCGAATATGATCCTGCAGGATTTGTCTTAGGTCTGCCAAAGAACATGGATGGAACAAGTGGGCATTCAGTAGATCGGAGCAAGGCTTATGGCGAACGTCTGAAAAAGAAGTTTAATCTGCCTGTTTATTATGATGATGAACGATTAACAACAGTGGAATCACGAAGAGTTCTAGTTGAAGAAGCTGGCGTTCATGATCGCAAGAAGCGTAAGCAGGTAATTGATCAGATGGCTGCAGTACTTATCTTGCAAAATTATTTAGACTTACACCGAAAGGATTAAAATGGCAGCAAACATTAATGGTGATGGTGATAAGGACCGTCAAATTACCTTGATTGATGATCAGGGCAATGAAGAATTATATGAGATCTTATTCACTTTCCATTCTGATGACTACAATAAGTCTTACGTACTTCTGTATCCTGCAGCAGTAGGTGATGATGACGATATTGAAGTGCAAGCATTTAGTTATGATGCTGATGATGCAGGCGACGTTACAAGCAGCGACTTGCATGAGATTGAATCAGATGAAGAATGGGATATGGTTCAAGGAGTATTGAATACATTCTTGAGCGATGATCGTTTAAGTGGTGAATAAAACAAAAAGGACTGGCATTGCCAGTCTCTTTTTGTCTTACTTGGAATGTAAAGATAAATAGCTATGATGAACAAAAAAATTTTAGAAATACTTGAATTTCAACGGATCACTGCTCGTTTAAAGGGTTTGGCAATCACAGCTCCTGCTAAAAAGAGGGCAGAACAATTATTGCCAAGTGGTGATTATGAGCAGGTACAAAAACAATTGGATCAAACTTTTGCTTTAAGCAGTCTTTTGAGAGTGAAGGGCAATTTACCATTAACAGACTTTGAAGATGTTGGTCCAAGTACCAAAAGATTAGGTGTAAAAGCAAATTTAAATGCAAAAGAATTAGGCAATTTGTTGCTGGTTTTGACTTTAGCTAATGATGTTAACGGCTTTATGGAAGAAGTCGATGATGAAATTGATCTAAGTTCAGTTGACGAAATTTTGACAGAACTTGATGTACCGGAGACTTTGTTTCATGAATTAAAAAAGTCGGTCGACTATGACGGTGAAGTACTGGATACAGCTTCTACTGCTTTAGCCAGACTGCGTCATGATATCCGCAGCAATGAAGAAGAAATTAAAGCAAAAATGGAAGGCTACACCAAAGGCAATTCTAGTAAGTACTTGTCTGAAGGAATTGTAACTATCCGTGATGATCGCTATGTTATTCCAGTCAAGCAAGAATATCGTGGAAAATTTGGTGGCGTTGTTCATGATCAAAGTGCCAGTGGTCAAACTTTGTTTGTGGAACCAGAAGCAGTTTTGAATTTAAATAATCGGCAGCAAAATCTGGTAGCGCAAGAGCGACAAGAAATTCACCGCATTTTAAAGTCGCTTTCAAATTTAGCACGGATTGAAATTGATCGCTTAAATGCGATTGCTTCAGCTCTGACTGAATTAGATTTTTTGCAGGCTAAAGCGAAGTTGGCAAAGCAAATGAAGGCCTCGCAGCCAAAACTGAGCAAAGATCATTCTTTGAATTTGCTTAAAGCGCGGCACCCATTAATCGATCCGGAAAAGGTAGTACCAAATGATATTCGCTTAGGTGATAAGTTTGATACAATGCTGATTACTGGCCCCAACACTGGTGGTAAAACTATTACTTTAAAAACTGCCGGACTGTTGCAATTAATGGTGCAATCTGGTCTGTTTATTCCAGCTGAAGAAGGCAGCACGGTAGGCGTCTTTAAACAGGTCTATGCTGATATAGGTGATGAACAGTCGATTGAGCAATCACTGAGTACTTTTTCTTCACACATTAACGATATTGTGTACATTATGAAGCATGTCAATGCCGATACTTTAGTTTTAATTGATGAAATTGGTGCGGGAACTGATCCAGAAGAAGGGGCTAGTTTGGCAATAAGCATTTTGGACTTTTTGCGCAAAAAAGATGCCAAAATCATGGTTACCACGCACTACCCTGAATTAAAACTGTATGGCTACAATCGCGAGCGAACAACAAATGCTTCAATGGAATTCGACCTCAAGACGCTGTCGCCGACATACCATTTGCAGATCGGTATTCCGGGGCATAGTAATGCGTTTGCTATTGCACGTCGATTGGGGATGCGTGAAGACGTCGTTCAAAATGCCCAAGGATTAATGAAAGACAGTGACTCTGACATCAATAAGATGATTGAACGCTTGAATGAACAAACAAAGGCTGCAACGGCGGCCCGTAATCGGCTGCAAACTAGTTTGGATCGCAGTCAAAAATTAGAAGAAAAACTGCAAGAGGCACTGGACTGGTACAATCAGCGAGTTCAAAAGCAGCTTGATTTTGCCCAGGAACGAGCTAATGAAGTTGTTGCTAAGCGTCGTAAAAAAGCTGATCAAATTATTAAGCAGCTCGAAAACAGCCGGCAACATATTAAAGAAAATGAGATTATTGATGCTAAAGGTCAGCTTAATAAGCTTGAACGGCAGGAGGCAAACAATTTAGCCCATAATAAAGTCTTGCAGCGTGAGAAGCGTCGCCACCATGTGAATGTTGGCGATAAGGTAAAAGTCCTCTCATATGGGCAAACTGGGACGATTACCAAGAAACTTTCTGAGCATGAATATGAAGTTCAGATTGGAATTATCAAGACCAAAGTTTCCGATCGCGATATTGAAAAAGTAACGGGTGAAAAAACCACGCCAAAGAAGCAAGTACGTGCAACCAGTGGTACTTTGAGAAGAAATAATGCTCATAGCGAACTCGATCTGCGTGGTCAGCGTTATGATGAAGCAATGACGAACTTGGATCGTTATATTGATTCAGTTTTGCTAGCCGGACTTGACTATGTCACAATTATTCATGGAATCGGGACAGGTGCTATTCGTAAAGGTGTATGGCAATACCTGCGTTCAAGCAATCACGTTAAAAGTTTTAATTATGCACCGGCTAATGAAGGCGGCAATGGTGCAACGATTGTCCATTTAAAATAAAAGCAAGCAATCAACTTGTAAAAAGTAAGTAAACTTGCTATAGTATTTTTATAAAGAAAAAAGATTATTGATTAAGAGAGGTAAAAACGATGGTTGATGCAATTACTGACCAAAATTTTGAAGATGAAACTAAAGATGGCGTTGTTTTAATTGATTTCTGGGCAACTTGGTGTGGTCCATGCAAGATGCAATCACCAGTTATTGATCAATTGGCTGAAGAACGTCAAGATGTTAAATTTACTAAGATGGACGTTGATGATAACCAAGATACTGCTAAGAAGTTGGGTATTATGGCTATTCCAACTTTGCTTATCAAGAAGGACGGCAAGATTGTTGACCGTTTGACTGGTTACACCCCAAAAGAAAAATTGAATGCAATCTTGGATCAATATACTGATTAAGTTTGTAATTAAAAAGAGGATTAAGCGTTTGTGCGCAATGTCATTAAGTTAAGAC
>NZ_DICZ01000020.1:0-7994 GCF_002417895.1 Lactobacillus sp. UBA5813 | reverse complement strand
ACTTTGAAAGGAGTTTTAAAAATTAAAAAATTTGATTTGGCTATTATCGGTGCCGGACCAATTGGATTATTTGCGGCAAATTATGCTCAGCTTCATGGATTAAAGACTGTCATTTTTGATTCATTAAATGAGGTCGGCGGACAACCGCAAATGCTTTATCCTTTTAAAACAATTAACGACATTCCGGTTTACCAAGCAATTACGGCAACCAATCTTATTACTCAATTGAAAAAAGGATTAAATAAGGACACCTCAATCGTAACTAATCATTCTGTTACTCAGATTGAGAAAAGAAATGAAGAGATTTTAATTGATGATAAATACAGTACTCGCAGTTTAATTATCGCAACTGGTAATGGAGCGTTTGATCCCAAAAAATTGCCACTTAAACTTGATTCTGAAATTGAAAAAAGAATCCATTATTATGTTCGCAATCCTAAAGAATTTTCTGGAAAAACAGTCGCCATCTTCGGTGGTGGCGATTCTGCCCTTGATTGGGCGCTAGAATTATCTCATTTCAGCAATATTATTTTAGTCCATCGGCGCCCACAATTTCGCGGACTCGAATCTACATTGTCTAAATTGCGTCAATTAAAAAATGTTAAAATTATCACTCCGTATCTTCCAAAGCAAATTCAAATAGAAGATAATCAGCTATCGGTCACGTTGAAAAGGATGGGCAATACGTATCTGCAGAAAATTTGCGGTGATCAAATTGTAGTAGCTTATGGTTTTAAAGCAAATAACCGCCTCATCAGAAAATGGGGCATAAAATTAACCGATGCTCGTATTGCAGTCAATTCTTCTATGCAAACCAACCTACCTGGTATTTATGCGGTCGGAGACGCTATCTCTTATCATGGACGCGTGCCAGTAATTGGAGTTGGCTTTGGTGAAGTACAGATTGCGATTAACGCCATTATGCGCGATCTTTTCCCTGAAAAAACATTAACTATTCATTCAACTAGTATGTAGGAGTCGTCATGCCTTTAATAGATTTTATTCTTCATATCGATGATCACCTTGTCACAATTGTTAATCAATTTGGTGCAGGCAGCTATTTAGTCCTATTTGCAATTATTTTCATCGAAACAGGACTAGTTGTCTTTCCATTCTTACCAGGTGATTCACTTATTTTTGCTGCCAGCGCTATGGCGGCCAACCTGCGTTACTCGCTCAATATTTGGCTGATTTACATTATCGTAGCTTTAGCTGCCATCATTGGTGACAGTGTAAATTATCGTATTGGAAAGTGGTCAGCCGCAGCTGGTGAAAAGCACAGCTGGTTCAATCGTTTGATCAATCACGACAATCGTTTGGCAGCCGAAAAATTTTTCGAACGTCATGGCCCAATTACAATCGTGATTGGACGCTTTATTCCGTTTATTCGAACTTTCGTACCGTTTATTTCTGGCGGAAGCAAAATGCATTACGGCAAATTTATTACCTACAACATTATCGGTGGTTTAATGTGGACCGGATTGTTCACAATTATTGGTTTCTTCTTTGGCAATATTCTGGTAGTCAAAGAGCACTTCTCGATGATTGTCTTGGCAATTATCTTTGTTTCAGTAGTACCAATTGCAATTGTAGCTTTAAAGAAGAAGATTTCATTAAAAAAAGAGTTCCATTAGCGGAACTCTTTTTATTTGCTTAATAATTTTTCAGCAAAGAATAATTCATAAATAATACCATCAACCGCAAAACAAGAAGCAAAAAAGCCTTCTGTCAAGACATTAATAATCGGATCAGTCGTTGGATCAAACAACCAGTTGCTATTAGAAAAGAACAACTGGTGAAAAACAATAAAAAAGCTATCAAAATTAGCAAATGCAAACGGTAAAATTACAATTGGCAAAATTAAAAATAATAAAGCCCATGTTTTATCCAACTTAAGCATGGCCTTATTTTTTTGCTTTTTTGCGATAAAGTGCAGAACCAAACATACTATAAAAACGACGACTATCCAAATAAACAATCTTTTGCAGTCGGCAAAGTGCTCAGCTGCATTCTTAGATGTTGGAAAATTATCCATTTTCAATTTTTGCTTAAATGGCCATAGCAAATACCACATCAGCTGGCTATAGTTATGCATCACTTTAAAAATCGACATATGTACAATCTCATTTGTTTTCTGCACAAGCATAAAAATAAACAGCAGTGGCCAACTCGCGATAATTGCTCCGACCACACTACTAGAGAGACCAAATAAAAAATGATACAAAATAGTCAGTGGATTAATATTTCTTCTCATAATTTAATTCATCTAAATTGTTAACTAAAATAGTCGGCTGTTTTTTGCCAACAATGTCCTGTTTTTGCGTAACGCCCGTCAGTGTTAAAAGTTGATCAACATTGCTGTTAAAACCAGCCCGAATATCAGTATTGTAATTATCGCCAACAATAATGGCCTCATCTTTAGTATGACCGACCTTGGCCAATGCCATTTCGACAATAATCGATTCCGGCTTGCCAATATAAAGCGGATTTTGGCCACTTGCGGCAGCGACCATCGCACATTGAGCACCGTTGCCTGGAATTAATTCATCCCCGAGTGGCAAATTCAAATCCGCATTGGTACCAATAAAAGTAGCACCATTGCGAATTGCTCTAGTTGCAACTCTAACTTTGTGGTAGGTCAAATCCCTATCCATACCGACGATGACATAGTCTGGATTTTTTTCGTTAATTTCAAATTCAGGATGGCTGAGCATCTCTGACCATAGACCAATCTCACCAATAATGTACAGTCCGATTTTCTTTTGATGATTGCGCTGCAAAATATAGCTTGCAGTGGCCATTGATGGTGTATAAACATGGGCCGTATCTGTTTCAATTCCGTGCCCTTTTAATTTATCAACTACCATCTGCGGTGTACGAGTCGTATTGTTGGTCAAAAAAAGATAATCCTTCTTGGCATCCGCTAATCGATGAACAAAACGGACTCCAGATTCAACAGTTTCATCTCCGCGATAGACTGTACCATCAAGATCGATTAAAAAAATGCGATAGTCTTTCACTGCTAATCCTTTCTCTTTTTAATTACGAAAGCATGATTACGACCTTTGCCCTTTTGAACGGCAATTGTTTTCTTCTTTGGAAAACGAGTTTGATAAACGCGTCGTTTTTTAAAGTTATTCTTCAAGCGCGTCCGATGCCTATTTGAATAACGGTACTTATGATAACGCCCAGGACGTTTTTCCTGTGAGCGACTATAGTTATACTTATGTGTAGGAGAAATCAATTCTAGCACAAAATAAGCGGCCCCAGGATTGCAATATTCAATCAAGTAATCCGCAATTGCTCTCTGCTTACTATCGATTGCAGTTCTAACAACATTTTTATAAAAACCTTTTAGACGCAAATGTTCACTCGACACATCACCCACAATATAATCGTATTGATCCAAGTAAGGATCATACTTTTTGCGCAGCATCTCTAAGTCAAGTGCATTATCTTTATCAACGATAATACGATACAGCTGCTTATTGATTTTTAATTTATCATCATCTTGCGCTACGACAGCTAGTGGATGGCGCAGAGGCTGTTCTTTTTCAAATTTGTTTTCTGTTTCGGAATTTGATCTGTTCTTTTCTGTCATTTACTTCACTTCTTGCGTTTATCGGATATTTTTGTGCGAGATAATCGCCAACAACTTCGCGTAATAACTGTGGGAATAGAAATTCGTTTTCACCAACGATCGCTAAAGTTGGGAAAAATGGAACCAATACATAATGGTCCAGACCTGCAATTTGATAATCTTTTTCTGGGTCAATCTTTTGACCATTTACATAAACGATCCGGTGGAGCTTGTCCACTTTAATCCCACGATAATACATTTGACCAAAAATTTTTCCCCTAAAGCTCATCCCTTGCAAAGGAAAATGGTCTAAATAATGGCGATTCTTTTCAATCTCCATCACCAAACGCCAAAGATCGCTGCCCTTCAGTTTCGTTCTTACTACATGCATTGGGTGTGGCAAGGCCTTTTGCAAATCAAATTTTGTTAAAGTTCCTGCCTTAAAAGGTGATAAAAACAGGCCCGAACTCAACATTGCCAAGTCAGTATTGGCAAAATGAGCAATTGCATCAAGCGATACTTGAATGGCCGCTACTTTATCATCAGCAAATTTTTCTGGCAAATATGCAACATGATCTTGCTCTAAGATTTGCTTTCCCTGCTCAAGATAACCTTGGATAATTTGTTCATCGCCTGCTTCTTCAGGCATTGAAGCAGTACTAATTGTTGTTGGCGCAATTTTAACTACTTGATGCTGATCATTAACTTCAAGCATAATATCACCAACATAATTTCCCCACTTGCCTGTCTGCGTAATCCAGGTTTGGTTGACTTTTTCACCATTTGGAATTAAATCGTGACTGTGTCCACCAACAATCAAGTCAATTTGTGGATAATTTTTTGCTAGCCACCGATTTTTTTTTAAACCGACATGCGTAATTAAAATCAGCACATCATATTTGCCTTCAATTTCAGGCAAAACGCGATCCATCGTTTCACCCAGCATTTTAATATTCCAGTGATTAGGGCCATAAGTCATTGGATAAGCCGCTGTTAGACCAACCAAAGCAATGCGAGTGCCTTTTTTGGTAGTCAAAATTTCATAGTCTTTTGCCCACTTAGGAAAACTCTCATCTTCTTCACACAAATTAGACAATAGAATCGGATGGTTAACATGATCAAATAAATGCTCTAAAACGGCATGTGGATTAGAAATACCTTCATTATTGCCGATCGTGCCAGCTGTGTAATGAAAATCATTCATCAATTTGATGTTGATCTGACCTTCAGTTACATCAGTCAACGGATGTGAACGATCCATAAAATCCCCGGCATCAAAAGTATAAACTTCATCGGCATTCGGTTTTTCTTGCATTTGATGCAAATAACGTCCTATTTTAGGAAAGTGTTCAAAATGAGAATGAAGATCATTTGTGTGTAAAATACGAATATTTTCCATGAGAATTTCCCTTATCCTATCCGGTTGGCCTTTAAAACCATCTTATACGCATCTAAAATTTTACCTTTAGGCTTTTCCCATTCAACCCATTTCGAATTTTTCCAGTCATCTTCATTTAATAAAGTTTGCAGATGATAGTTTTCATTAATGTACTTTTCATAAGTAATTAACGGCTTAGTTCGAGCAATGTTTACTTGTAAAATCTGCACGCGCTTAATATAACCGCGGTTGGCAGCCAATTCTGCGATCCCGTTTTGATCAATATTGGAAATTTCGTAATACTTGCTGCCGTCCTTACGTGTGACTTCTTCAATTAAATCCAATGTTTCGTATTGATGATCCATAGCTGACATCCATTCTAAGTGCTAGTATACATGCAATTGTAACACAAAAAAGAGGTCGAACTGATCGACCTCTGCTTGGATTATTATTGATTTAAAGTACTTTGCTTTTTAAGCAATTCATATGGCAATTGAACGTGAATGTCGTCTACTTTTTCATTATTCATTAATTTCGTCAACATTCTCATTGCAACTGCACCCATATCGTACAAAGGCTGCTTAATTGTAGTCAAAGCCGGACGAACAACTGAAACAATTTGCGTAGCACTTGCAGTAATAATTTCCAAATCCTTAGGAATGTTCTTGCCTGCATCCATTGCAGAATTCAAAATTCCGACTGCAGTAGCATCCCGAGTGACAATAACACCATCTACGCCGTCTTTTTCAAGTTGAGAATAAAGATTATAGCCGTCAGAGTAGTCATTAATTTTGGTATAAATATGCTCTTCTGTAATATCATGATCAGCTAAGAATTTACGATAAGCAGGAATTCTGTTTTCCTTATTAACAACTGCATCAGGATCGCCAACCACAATTGCCAAGTTCTTCTTGCCGTCGTTATACATTAAATTCAAAGCTTCTGTATCGGCCTTCTGATAGTCAATCGTTACTGAAGCAAATTCATCCCGGTTATCCTTAGTCCCTGCTAAAACTACTGGCGTGTTTGTCCGCTTGAAAGCATTAGCTGCTTTATCTGGCAGACGATTAGACATATAGATAACGCCATCTACTTGCTTGTTAAGCAAACTTTGGATTACTTCGTCTTCTTTCATTAAGCGGTTTTCAATACTGCTGATAATAATATTGTATTTGTAAAGCAATGCAATATCGTCAATTCCTTTGGAAAGTTCAGCAAAATAAAGATTGGTTAATTCTGGAACAATCAAACCAACTGTCGTTGTCTTCTTTGAGGCTAAGCCCTGAGCAACTGCATTAGGTTGATAATGCAAACGATTAATTACTGCTTCAACCCGTTCACGTGTTTCTTTTCTAACATTGCTATTGCCATTAATAACACGAGAGACTGTTGCCATGGAAACTTTAGCTTCTCGAGCAACATCATAAATCGTAACTTCTTGCTTATGCATTCTAAGTTCATCGCTTCTTTATATTTTACATCTCAAAAATACACATAGAGTAATTTAACACCAAAGCTCCGCAATTGCAAGCGCTTTCTGCTTTTTTTCATTTTTTTATGCTTATTCATGATATACTTGATTGAAAATATTAACAAATTTTCTTTTAGAAAGGAAAAATATGAACCTAGAAAAATTACAACAATGGCTGCAAGACAACAACCAAGACGTAGCCTATATTTCTAACCCAATTACTATTGCTTATTTCACTGGCTATGAAATGGATCCACATGAGCGAATCTTTTCTTTAGTCGCTTTTAAAGATGCTGAACCCTTCGTTTTTACCCCAGCATTAAATGTCGAAGAGGCTAAAGCGAGCGCATGGAACGGTGATGTCTTTGGCTATCTTGACTCAGAAAAACCATGGCAGATGATTGCTAACCATGTTAAGCAAAGAACTAGGAATTATCAAAATTGGGCAATTGAAAAAGACGATCTGTCAGTAGCTCATTATCAACTTTTGCATCAGCAATTTCCAAATGCTGATTTCGGCGGCGATGTATCTCCATTCGTAGAAAAAATCCGTCTTTACAAGACTCCAGAAGAAATTGAAAAATTAAAAGGTGCCGGAGCCGAAGCCGACTTTGCATTTAAGATTGGATTCGACGCTATTAAGACTGGGGCTACTGAACGCAGCATTGCTGGACAGATCGATTATCAATTAAAAATTCAAAAAGGCGTTATGCATGAAAGTTTTGAAACGATTGTCCAAGCTGGGAAAAACGCCGCAAACCCTCACTTGGGCCCAACGATGAACCGAGTCAAACCTAACGAATTGGTTTTATTTGATCTCGGAACCATGCATGAAGGCTATGCTTCTGATTCAAGCAGAACTGTTGCCTATGGTGAACCAACTGCCAAGCAAAGAGAAATTTATGAAGTGGATCGTGAAGCCCAGCAAGCTGCAATCGAAGCTGCCAAACCTGGAATTACGGCTGAAGAATTGGACAGCGTTGCTCGCGACATTATTACTAAGGCAGGCTATGGTGAATACTTCATCCACCGCTTAGGTCACGGAATTGGTAAAAATGTCCACGAATTTCCATCAATTGTTCAAGGAAACGATCTAGTTCTTGAAGAAGGCATGTGTTTCTCCATCGAACCAGGAATTTATATTCCAGGTTTTTCCGGTGTTAGAATCGAAGATTGTGGCGTTGTCACCAAAGATGGTTTTGAAACCTTTACCCATACTGATAAAGACTTAAAGATTTTGCCTTTAAAAGATTAAAGATAAACAAAAAGACTTCTAGCAACAAGCTAGTGTAGTGACCCCCCGAAATTCGGACACGGATTTCGGGGGTTTTACTATGTCTAAATTATCTAAACAAGATAAAATTCATATTTTTAAAGAATGGACTTTAGAAGAGAAACGCGGAACCTATTTAGGTAAAAATATGGAGTAAGAAAAGAAATTATAAACTATTTGGTAAAACTGATTAAAATTCATGGCTTTTCCATTCTTGATAAGCCTCATACTTATTGCTCCAAGGAATATAAAGAACGTGCAATCAAAAGGGTTCTTTTCGGAGACGAAGCAA
>NZ_DICZ01000002.1:0-10258 GCF_002417895.1 Lactobacillus sp. UBA5813 | reverse complement strand
CAATAAATGACTTGGTTGCTTGATACAATTGCTCACTGACATTAATCCCCATGTCCATCAAGTGCTGATGTAATTTTTCCAGTTCCACTTCAAACTGCTTTGCCATGACTTTTAACCAAACTTTCCGTTTAAATAATCACTCGTCATTTGTTCTTTTGGATGTAAAAACATCTTCTTGGTCGCATTGAATTCAATCAACTTACCATCTAAGAAAAAGGCCACTTGGTCAGAGATACGACTGGCTTGCTGCATGTTATGTGTCACCATAATAATCGTATAATTGGCTTTAAGCTGCTGCAAGGTCGCTTCCACCTTGCCAGTCGCCACTGGATCAAGCGCACTCGTTGGCTCATCCAGTAAAATCACTTTTGGATTCGCTGCCAGCACACTAGCCAGACAAACACGTTGCTGCTGACCACCTGACAAGGCCAAAGCCGATTGCTGTAAATGATCTTTGACTTCATCCCAAATCGCCGCTTGGCGTAAACTTTTTTCCACAATGGCCGCTAATTTCTGGGGATTCTTTTCGCCGCTCATCCGCTGACTAAAGCTTACATTGTCGAAAATAGAAAAAGGAAACGGCGTTGGCTGTTGATAAACCATCCCGACCTGGCTGCGGAGTTGCATAACGTTCACAGCTTTATCATAGATGTCGCGCCCGGCAAACTGAAACTCGCCGCTTACCCGGGTATGACTAAGCAGATCGTTCCCACGATTGAGGCAACGTAAAAAAGTTGATTTACCACAGCCAGATGGCCCGATGAGGGCGGTTAACTGATGCTTAGGAAACGTGAGATTAATATCAAACAACGCTTGCTTAGCCCCATAATAAACATTCACATGCCGTGTGGTAATTTCCGTCTGTTGCTGTTTATTTGTCATTAGCCAAAATCTCCCGAGACATAGCGCTCTGTCATTGCAAGCGTTGGATTCAAAAACACCTTCTTGGTACGGTCAAACTCGGCTAGTTGTCCTTGGTAGAAAAAGGCCGTGTAATCGCTAATCCGCGAAGCTTGTTCCAAATTGTGCGTCACAATAATAATCGTACAGTGAGCTTTTAAACTCAACAAATTCGTTTCAATCTTAGCCGTTGAAATGGGATCTAAGGCACTCGCTGGCTCATCCAGTAACAAGACCTTTGGCTCAAGTAACAACGTTCGTGCCAAACACAGGCGTTGCTGCTGCCCGCCTGATAACTGCAGGGCACTCTGGTTCAGGTCCGTCCCAATTTCATGTTGTAAATCAACCATTTTCAAGACGTGATCAATCCGTTTGGCAATGTCAGCTTGATTGTGATTACCCGCTTCATGTAAGGGTAACGCTAAGTTCTCATATATTGATTTGGCAAAGGGCATGGGCTTTTGAAACAACATCCCGATTTGATGGCGTAAGTTATACACATTCACTCGAGAATCTAACAGATTCTGCCCTTGGTATAATAACTCCCCTTCAACCCGCGCAATCCCATCGTTCATCCGATTAATACTCCGCAAAAAGGTAGATTTGCCAGATCCAGATGGCCCGATTAAAGCCGTGATCTGGTGCCGCGGAAAATTAGCGCTACAATTAGTAATTGCTTGCTGCTTGCCATAATAGATATTAACGTTTTTAGCAACGATATCGCTATCAGTCGCTGCGGGTAAATTTAAGTAAGTATCCATGCTAGCGCCCCACTTTCTTACGCATTGTCGTTGAAAAGTACCGGGCTACCAAGTTAAACAGTAACACGACCAAAATCAGAATCACAATCGTACCACGCGAAACCGTCGCCGCATCTTGACCTAGACTCTCAGTATTGACTTTCCAAATATGAACGGCCAATGTTTCTGCCGGCCGAAAAATATTCAATGGACTGGCTGGATTAAACGGATTCCAGTTAGTGTAATCAAGTGTCGGAGCGCTTTGACCAGCAGTATAAATTAATGTCGCAGCTTCGCCAAAGACTCGCCCCGCACTGATCACAATTCCGGACCAGATACCTGGCATAGCTTCTGGTAAAATCACTTTAGTAATAGTATGCCATTTGGAAATTCCTAGCGCCAGGCCACTTTGCATCACCTCGTCTGGCACCCCTTGCAGTGAGACCGCAATACTCTGAGTTAAAATCGGTAGATTGAAGAAAGTTAAGGCCAGTGCTCCCGAAATAATTGAAAAACCGAGGTTAAACTTCAAAACTAAAATCAGAAAGCCAAATAATCCAACGATAATTGAAGGCAGCGAACTCAAAATCTGAATCAACCCTTGGGCAAAGCTAGCGAGTTTGCTACGGCTATCGGCATAAAGTGTTAATGCCATTGCGGCCCCTAAGGCAATTGGCAATGAAATAAGCTGGGTTAACAATAATAAGTAGAGTGAGTTGAAGAGCTGATCTCGAATACCTAGCCCGACTTCACTGGATGTTGTCAAAAAGTGCCAATTAACGGCGGTCATGCCAGAAGCAAGTAAATATAAGATAAAGCTAGCAATAAACAGCACGACCAGAAAGGTCACGCCGTTGAGAACGCCGGTCATAATTTGATTAACGCGATATCGATTCACGGCTCTGACTCCTTCTAAGGACAAGTTTAGCTAATAAGTTAAAGATCAGTGACATCACTAGTAACAGTAGTGCCAGTGACCACAGGGCATTGCTAGCAAGGGTGCCATCAATCGTGTTCCCCATATCAGTGGTTAATTTACTGGTCAAGGTCGCAGCTGGGGTGAAGAGTCCAAGCGGTAATTGGACAGTATTCCCAATAACCATTTGAACGGCTAAAGCCTCTCCAAACGCACGCGCGACGCCAAAAATTACGGCAACTAATAAATTAGGAGCACTAATTTTAAGTAACACATGGACAATGACTTGCCACTTGGTGCAGCCTAAGGAATAAGCAAAAGTTTGATATGATTGGGGCACGCCATTTAGGGCTTCAACCGCCAAGGAGGTAATAGTGGGCAAAATCATCAGCGCGAGCACTAACGCTGCTGCTAGCACCCCAAACCCCGTACCACCGGCCCAGCGGCGTAAAACTGGAATCAGCACTGTTAGCCCGACAAACCCATAAACAACTGAAGGGATGCCTAAAAGCAGTTCAGTTAAGGGTTGCACAATCCGCCCCCCAATTTTAGGACTCATCACCACGATATAGATAGCGATAACCAGTGCCAAAGGAGTCGTCACAAGCACTGCGAGCAAGGTGGTTTCGGCAGAAGTCACCATCAGCGCCCAAGCACCTAAATCCGGTTTTTGTAAATTATCGGTATTCCAATTGGAGCGAGTTAAAAAGTCCCAAAAGTTGATATGATCCTGAGTAAAAGTTGCAATCCCTTTGCTAAAAATAAAATATAGCATGGCACAAGCTAGTACTAATACAACCGTTAACGCAGAATAGACAAGCAGTCTACCTAGCTTGTCTTGTCTAATCTCCTTGGAGCTATTGAATAGTTGTTTATTCATTGCAATTCCTTATTTGTTGGTAACATTGCCTTTGGCATCTTTGACAACTTGCATGTCCTTGATACTAATATAACCCAATTTCTTTACTAATTCGCCTTGAACGTGGTCACTATTCATAAATTTAATGAAGGCAGTGGCAACCTTATTAGCCTTCTTCTGGGTGTACATATGCTCATATGACCAAATTTTCCACTTATTATTCAATACATTAGCCGTAGTTGGCGTCACACCGTCAATCGCAACCGCCTGTAGATTCTTGGTCAAGTAAGAAAAGGCTAAGTAGCTAATTGCACCAGGAGTGCTCCCAACAATCTTTTGTACCGCACCACTTGAATCTTGTTCTTGGGACTTGACACTCTTCTTCCCCTTCATCACATTGTCGTCAAAAGTGGCACGTGTCCCCGACCCTGTTGCCCGGTTAACAAGCACAATCTTTTCATTTTTACCCCCAACTTGTTTCCAGTTGGTCACCTTGCCGGCAAAGATGTTCTGCAATTGGACCATAGTAAGTTTTTTAACCTTAGTATCCGGATTTACTACTGGAGCAAAACCAATCACTGCCACTTTATGTTCGGTAATCTTATCTGTTGCAACCCCTGGCTTAGATTCTGCAAAGATATCCGAGTTACCAATATCAACTGCGCCTTGCGCAACTTGACTTAAACCAGTTCCAGAACCACCGCCTTGCACATTGACGGTAACATTAGGATTTTTGGCTTGGAAGTCTTTCGCAGCTTGTTCAACCAAAGGTTGCAAAGCCGTTGAGCCAACCGCCGTTACCTTACCGCTTAGTGCTTTACCACTGGTAGCCGTTTTAGATCCCGATTGACCGCCGCAAGCCGTTAACGTAACTGCTGCTGCAATAACTGTTAATCCTGTTAAAAATGCGCTTCTTTTTCCCATCATCCTAAATACCTCGACTTTTCTAAGTCATCCTTGATTACAATTAGGAGTATAGCGAGCTGATGTAAAGGTTAAATGGCTATCAGGTAAATTCTAAGTAAATTTTAGGTAAAGAGGGGGACTTAAAATTGGTCGGACATCAAAAAAGCGATGCTCCTCAGAGAACATCGTTTTTTGAAGTTATCGCGCCGAACACATTGATGATTAATCATGAGTCACTTTTAACGTTTCAGCTGCTAATTTATAGTGAGTATAATGCATGCCTCTAATTGCGGCTTTATCATAATGGTGGGCAATCTCAATAACTGTGCTATGTAAGTTATTAATAATGGCTTGAATTTGATCACTCATATGACTGTCTAGTGCTGATGTCGCTTCATCGATTAAAATTATTTTTTTCTTAAACAATAATGCACGGGCAATTTCAACTCTTTGTTTTTGACCGCCCGATAAATTTTTCCCGCCTTCACCATAATGATTGGATAAAATATTGTCACCTAATTCAGTCACTAATCCGACAGTATTCAAAACTTTCAAACACTGTTTATCCGAAAAGTCGTATCCTAAGGTTAAATTAAACTTGATCGTATCATTAAACAATGTTGGGTTTTGTTCAATGTATGCAATCATACTAGATTCACCAACACGAGCTATCTTCTTTATACCATCAGTTAAATATATTTTCCCAGAGTCAGGCTTAATAAACCCTTGTATCAGATCCAATAAGGTAGATTTGCCAGTACCAGAATTACCGGTAATTAAAGATTTACTACCAAATGGAAATGAAACGGTTAAGTGATCGATTACTTTTTTATTGCTACTATATTTAAAACTTACGTCATCCAGCTTTAATTCAGGTGCTTCAAAAGTAGCTATCTGCTGGTGATCATTAAAATGAATTAATTGGGTTTTTAAATTTTTACGAATACTTTGAGTCGTTTTGATTTGATTAATATATTGTGCTGCGTTTCTTAGTGGCCCAACAACACGATCACTTGCTAAAAAGATGGCAATAATTTTGGTAGCGGTTATTTGATTTTGGGTTATAAAAAACAAACCAACGCCCAATGGAAAAAGAAAACTAACGACTGACAAAATAGCACTTGTAAACATGGCCCACGCTTGTAGATTGTTCATTTTTTGATATGAATTTTCTGATTGATTCAAATAATTAATGGTGTCATTATACATGAATTTATCAGCTAAATAAGTCTTAATAGTACGAATCCCCTTAAATAAATCCGTGACTTTACTAAGAAATTGGCTACTGCTATTTTGCCATGACAATGAAGCGCTATTTAAAACCTTACCAAATAGCTTTGAAGAAATGAGGGGGAGCGTTGAAAAAATAATAAAAATTAATCCTACAGTCACATTTAAAGTCAAAATATACGCTGCAGATACAACACTCATAAGAATAGACGCATATAATTCGAATATTGTACTAAAGTAATTCGTTTCAACCAGTTTAAAATCATTAAAAAGCTTAGAAACATTATTAGATTCGTCTGATTCAAACCTTGGGTGTAATACCTGTGAATAAATGAAGTTGCTTTTTAAAAGGATATTCATTAATTTGATAAATCGATTAACCAATATCTGTTTCAAGGACATTGAAAAATAAATAAATAGCCACGCAAATAAGCCTAATGAGATATATATCACAATACTTATGACCGAGGAATTGCGGTTAAATAGCGTTACATTAGATATAACAGCTGAAAGAACAACACCATCAAAAGAAGAAATGATAGTGGTGATAATGATACCTAGCAGTACTACCTTAGGTATGTGCTTAATAATAGTTTTAAAACTCATTTCTTCTTTCCTCCAAATTGATGCTACGCGATATCTTCTTGTTTAAAATAAAGCATTATGCGAGGCAGAATAACTAACATATAAATAAAAGACAAAACACCACTATAAATAAAAATTAAGTAACTTTGTTTTATACTTTGAAACAGCAGCGTATAAAACAACGCTGCTAGTGGACTGACTGAATTGTTTTTAATAATTTATCCAATCTTACTAATACTGCTTGCGACGCTTCAAAGACAGCTTGAGTGAACAACAACACTAGGAATATTCATCTTGTTGCTTATGGAATTTTAACACTTATCAAATAATATTACAATATTTTTTTAATAACGAGTATCTCATCTAACTGCTAAATTGAGCCCAAATTTATGACAATGACACCTCAAAACAGTAGCTGACTGGCTAAATTTAAGAGAATGTCACATATTTCTTAATGTGGAAACGATGCCGCGTTTTTGTGCAAAAAAAGCCTGTTAACTAGCTTAACATGAGATAAGCAAAGCAACAGGCTTATGATAGTGCCATCACTTCGAAAACCGATGCTCCTCAGAGAACATCGCTTTTTGAAGTTATTTGGTTTCAAGGAACCAAGCGCGGCGGCGTAATTTGGGTGAATACTTGTGCAGCCGCAAACGGCTAGGCGTATTGCGCTTGTTCTTCTTGGTTAAGTAACATCTTTCCCCGGTCTCTTCACAGGCTAAAATAATATTTGCTGACATGGTAAATCCTCTTTTCATCCATTAAAAAGTAAACTTCAATGATTTAATTGTAATAACTAAATCTGATTAGTATAGCGCAGATCATTTTGCCTGTAAACCAAAAAATAATGGCGATTTTCAGGATCTTGATGAACATCTTTAATACCCACAAGTGGGTGTTAATGAACTGGTTCCCTTGTATAATAGATTAAGCAAGAATTTTTCTACGTAAAGTCAAGTATATTAGGACTCTAAAGTTTTAATTTATGACATATTTGGCATTATTGCTTTAATTGAGGCGTTTTATTTCTAAATTAGGAGCATCACAAAAGGCTTCAAAGAAATTACTTCTTTGAAGTTAACTTAGGCTATAATGAACCTGATCAATTAATCACGACAAAAGTCTTTTTGATTATTGTTGGCTACGTTGTAATCATACATTTGATCAGTGATAATCAAAATATAGACCGTTCTAAGCAGTTTATGGATTGAAGCAATGGCAAATTGCATGGATGGCCATGTGAGTCATTTAAATAGTAAAAGCTGGGACAATTAATTGTCCCAGCTTTTTTTGTTTCGTCTGAAGTCTTTTTAACAATAACAGCAGTCATTTTGATTGTATTTTCAAAGGAAAATTGTGAATTTATTCTCAACCTTTATTGCATCAGAAGTACCTAAAAGCTATAATGATATCGATTACATTATAGGGAGAGGGAAATCAAACGTGAAATGAGTTCATGATTTGGACTTTTAATTAGCTGTATGATCTGGGAGGAGTACATGGTATGAAACAGAAAAAAAATTTTAGTTGGTATAACCCTATTACTGACCTGTATTTTCAGTTTGTTTGTAGGGAAAAATACAGTAAATGCTGCTAGCGATTATACGGGACACCGTTCGTGGGATCAGTTAACGACGTCCAATGGTTTAACTGCAGGTATATATTCGCAAAAACAAGGCAAATTTGTTCGGCTGCAGCGGCATATTTACACGCATGAAGATGAAAACAGTACGACACCAAATTATATGTATGATTCTTATTTTGGCTATCGGACAGATCAAAAAGTAAAGTGGCTGAATGATTTACCGGTAAAAAAAGCTGAGTATGTGAATGGTACAAATATTATTCATTCCGTTCAAAACAACGAGAATTTAACTTTTGACAGTTATTATGTCACTCCTTTTTCAGGAATAAACCAAAATGAGTCATCGCTGCTTTATATGTTAGTTAAAGTAACGAATAATGGCCCGACCAGACAGGTATCAGTCTTTTCCCAGCAGAATATGCGTATGGGGAGTGACTATGCATCTGCTAATGAAGAGAGTGAGTATAATTCGCAAAACAATTACATTAAAGAGTTTAATTCTAAAACTGGCAGTTTTGCGATTTATAAGAATTTAGTTTCAGAAGGACAAAAATATCAAACCGGTGCAGGTGCAAATACACCTGTAAACAGTTTGGAACAGAACAATGATTTAAATAATACAGTGACTAAATCTGCGAATGACATTGTATCTGGATATGAGAATAGTAATATTGTCCTGCATTCAGGTCAATCGCATTGGTTTGGGGTCATTATTGGCCTAAGGGAAGATGGCAATGAAAAGGCACTGAGTCAAGATGTAGATGCTAATGCCAAAACAGCTTTAAATAAGTCTCCTCAAGCTTTACTGCAGCAAGAAGAAAACTGGTGGCAGAAGTGGCACAAGAACGAAAAAATGCCACAAGGAATGACAGTTCAGGAAAAGCGAACATACTTGCAGTCAACAGCGGTTTTAAAAATGTCTCAGGTTAGAGAAAAGGGTGCTGGATATGGTCAAGTACTAGCTAGTTTAATTCCTGGTGAATGGAGCATTGCTTGGGTACGTGATGGCAGCTATTCAATTCGTGCTTTAATTGACTCTGGACATTATCAAGAAGCAAAAGATGCATTATCATTCTTCTTAAATGCTCAAATGAAAAAAGACAGTTCTGGCAATAATTATTATCAGAGTCAATACATCGAAAATGATCAGACTGAAGCTCCAATTTATGGATTAAATACCAAATTAAGCGAAAACTATTTGTTGTCGGTTTGTCGCTATTATGGGAATGGCACTGAAGAATCAGATTATAATGACCATGGACCAAATATTGAGTTTGATGGTTGGGGCTTAGTTCTGTGGACCATTAATTATTATGTTAAAACAACTGGGGATTATCAATTTCTATTGAATAATAAAAATATTGAAACGGCCCAAGGTTGGATAAAACGCAAGCAGCAAATTGTTGATAATGCTACAGATAAACTGGCAAATACTAAAGTTAGCTTGGCCCAAAAAAAAGCGGATTTAATAAATGAAAAACAGGTTCAGGGTGATGTGATCAAACGGGCAAAGCGACAAATTCAAACAGCTAAAGGTTGGATTGCACGCAAACGGATGATTGTTAAAACAGCTAAGAAAGCACTTGAATCTGCTAGAACCAAGACTGAAAAGAGTGCTGCCCAATCATGGCTCACCGAGAAACAAAATGAATTAAATAAAGAAATTGTAAAACAAGCAGCAATTATTAAACAGGCCAAGCAGCAAATTGAGCGTGCAAGAGCGGCGGTTAATCAAAAGAATGAGGTAGTGGCAGCAGCTAGACAAGCTGTTATCGCTGCTAAAACATGGTTGGTTGCGAAAAAACAAGAGCTGACCAAAGAAAAAGCTAAGCAAGCACCAATCATTCAGACAGAGATTAAGAATACCAATTGGTATAAAATTACCAAACGGGATGCAGACTTGCTGATTGAATTAGTAGATAAAAAAATGGTCTGCTGAAACAAGATTCTTCTATTTGGGAAGAACATTGGGATCCTTATAATGTTTTGAAATCGGCACCAGCAAGGCAACAATTTGCCTTCACCAATATTACAGCATGGGCTGGTCTCAACTCGGCTGCTGAAATGGCTCGCAAACTTCAGTTTAATGATTTATATAAGAAATACAGTAAGGCGGCAGATCATCTAAAAGCAGCGATTATGAAGCAGCTAGTTGTGACACAAGATGGTCAATCAATAATTGCATCTTCATTAGAGCGTAAAGGCGATATAGCTAAGCAGAATGATGGATCTACTGTCGAAGCGATTAATATGGGACTAGTTCAGCCAGATTCAAAGTTAGCAAGGGGCATGATGGCAGCATTTAATCAGAATTTGAGAATCAAGACAGGCCATACACCCGGTTTTATGAGAAATCAAGACGGTGATTTGTATGATTCAAGGGAATGGGGTTTTATTGATTTACGTATTGCCGGTGCATTGTCTAAAATGCAACAAAAAGGACAAGCAAAAAGCTTGATTGATTGGATGACAAGCCAAGCCGAACATAACTATGAATTGATTCCTGAACTATTAGATTATAATACGCAAGATTATGC
>NZ_DICZ01000039.1:0-49340 GCF_002417895.1 Lactobacillus sp. UBA5813 | reverse complement strand
GCGGAAATGTGTATAAGAAACGGGTCTTAACTTAATGACATTGGAAAATATCTGAATCCTTTTTTTGTGTTTTAGAAGTTGATTACAATAATGCAATGTGATCAGCGGTACATTTTTCAACCATTTCTTTAGGCCAAATAGAGGCTTGTACTTCACCAATATGCGCTTTGGCTAAAAGCAGCATGCAAAGACGTGACTGACCGATTCCGCCGCCGATAGTGTAAGGCAATTCGCCTTTGAGCAGCATTTGGTGGAATGGTAGCTTGGCTCTGTCTTCACAATGAGCCTTCTTTAATTGTTCGCGCAAACTTTCTTCACTAACGCGAATTCCCATTGATGAAAGTTCAATCTTTTGTTTAAGTGGTTCATACCAGAAGACCAGATCGCCGTTTAATTGCCAGTCATCATAATCGGGAGCACGACCATCGTGAGGCTTGCCGCTGCGCTTCAATTTATCACCGATTTTCATAATAAAGACGGCCCTTTCTTCTTTGGCAATTTTGTTCTCTCGTTCTTCAGGAGTGAGTTCAGGCCAACGGTCTTCAAGCTCTTGAGTGGTAATAAATGATACGTGATCGGCCAAACGGTAAGTAGAGCCAGGATAGCGGGCTGCTACCAATTTTTCGGTTGCCTTAATTGCTTTAAAAATCTTCATTACCGTAACTTCCAAAGTGTCGGTATTTCTCTCCTCTTTAGCGATGACTTTTTCCCAATCCCATTGATCAACATAGATTGAGTGGAAGTTGTCCAGGTCCTCATCGCGGCGAATGGCGTTCATGTTGGTATAGAGCCCTTCGTGCATACCAAAGCCGTACTTCTTAAGTGCGAGTCGTTTCCACTTCGCTAATGAATGGACCACTTCGATTGTATTGTCTGGCATTGCCTTCATGTCAAAAGCAACTGGGCGTTCAACACCGTTAAGGTTGTCGTTTAAACCACTGGCTTTTTCGACGAACATTGGAGCTGACATTCTTTGCAAACCCATAATTGAAGTAAGTTCATCTTGAAAAGTTTCTCTGATAAAAACAATTGCAGCTTCAGTATCACGAATAGTTAAAGTAGGGCGATAGTCCTTAGGTAAAATCAAAGTCATAGTGTTTCTCCTTCAAATAAAAGATTTGAGAGTAAAGAAAAAGCCCTTCGCTCCCCAGTTGCAAGGGACGAAAGGCTTTTTCCGCGGTACCACCCAAATTGTCTAATAAATAGACCGACTCTATAGAATACTAGCATATTCTACCGGCGAGGTAACGTACCGGAAACGTCTCAACTTACTCTAATATTTTATTTCAGCGAGCATGCTCAAAAGTGTTTTTCAATAAGTCAGAGGTCATTAGCTTCGCACTGTCGCTAGTTCACTGTTAGGCATGACAAATTTACTCGTCTTTCTCATAGCTTTTTAATTTATTATATATTCTAAATACAGATTATAAAAAAAGCAAGTACTTTTTGTACTTGCTTAAAAATTATCGGGAAAACAGGATTCGAACCTGCGACCCCCTGGTCCCAAACCAGGTGCTCTACCAAACTGAGCCATTTCCCGCAAACATGCGCCCTGAAGGATTTGAACCTTCAACCTTCTGATTCGTAGTCAGACACTCTATCCAGTTGCGCTAAGGGCGCGTCTCAACCCTCATAGTATAACATAAAATAGCTAAGGGTTAATAGTGATTTTTTGAAAAAAAGACTTAGTGCTGACTACCCAACAACACTAAGTCCATTCTAATTTTAGCGAAAAATCCCTAGAGATACTATCCTTAATGCGAGTTTTTAACTAGAAAATAACTAAGATGAAATAAAATTTTAACATAATTAGTATTTTGCTACTTATCGCCATCCATAATAGTATTCTTTACGATAACGTAATCGACCAACTTAATCGCATTCAAATCACGACCGCCGGCATAAGAAATAGAAGACTGTAGGTCCTGTTTCATTTCATCAAGCGTATCCTTGATTGATCCACGGTATGGTACCAACATTTGCTTGCCTTCAACATTGCGGTAAGCGCCTTTTTGCACTTCAGAAGCAGAACCCCAATATTGCTTGTAAGTCTTGCCGTCGATTTTAATAACATTACCTGGAGATTCCTTGTGACCAGCAAGCATTGAACCGATCATTACCATTGTTGCGCCGAAGCGAATAGATTTGGCAATATCGCCGTTGTGCCGAATACCACCATCAGCAATCAAAGGTTTGCTGGCAACTTTGGAGCACATTCTTAAGGCAGCCAGTTGCCAGCCACCAGTGCCAAAACCAGTTTTTAACTTCGTAATACATGCTCGACCAGGACCGACGCCGACTTTAGTAGCATCTGCACCTTCATTTTCCAATTCACGAACAGCTTCTGGTGTAGCAACGTTGCCAACGGTTAAAAAAGCATCTGGCAATTTTTCTTTAATATAATGAATCATTTTAATAACGTAAACGGAGTGACCGTGCGCAACATCAATTGTGATGTATTCCGGCTTAACGTCTTCTGCAACCAATTGGTCAATGAAATTGTATTCACTGTCTTTAATTCCTACAGAAATAGAAGCAAATAGACCTTTTTCATGCATCATTTTAATAAAATCAATTCTCTTTTCGGGTTGGAAACGATGCATGACATAGTAATAACCATTCTCAGCAAGCCAAACGGCCAATTTGTCGTCAATCACGCTTTCCATGTTAGCGGGAACAACAGGAATCTTAAATGTTCGGTTTCCAAAGCGAACACTTGTATCTGCTTCACGGCGGCTTTTGATGATCCCTTTATTGGGAACAAGTTGAATATCATCATAATCAAAGGCTTCCATACTAAAATAATTGCTCATTATATTTACTCCCCTTTGGGTCTTTGTTTTATCAAACGAAAACTACTATAAGTTAATAAAAGTAAGTTGTCAAGATAAAAACGAACTATTATTTTGGATAAAATTAAAATAATTCGTGTTTTGCATTGACTATTAATTTCTTAATTGCTAGAATATCTGACGGTAACATTGATAGAGAAATTTTTATGAGGTGAAAATAATGACAGCAGTTGCAGTTGTAGGTAGTCAATGGGGCGATGAAGGTAAAGGGAAAATTACCGACTTTTTAAGTAAAGAAGCTACCATGGCTGTGCGTTCTAACGGTGGTAACAACGCTGGGCACACAATTGATATTAATGGTAAGGAATTTAAGATGCGTTTGATTCCATCAGGAATTTTCGCTGCTTCTAAGGGTGCTGTAATTGGTAACGGTGTAGTTATCAACCCAGAAGTTATGTTTGGCGAACTTGATAATCTTGAAAAGAACGGCATCGATATTAGCAAACTTAGAATTTCTAACCGTGCCAACATCATCATGCCTTACGACGTTAAGCAAGATGAATATCAAGAAGAAGCAAAAGGTGACAAGAAGATCGGTACTACCAAGAACGGAATTGGGCCAACTTACATGGATAAGGCTTCAAGAATTGGTATTCGTGTATGTGATTTGCTTGAAAAAGATACTTTTGAAGAAAAATTACGCTTGAACTTAAAGATTAAGAATGAACTTTTCACTAAGGTTTATGGCAAGCCTGCTCTTAAATTTGAAGATATTTTTGAAAAATACTATGCATACGGTCAAAAGATGAAGAAGTACGTTACTGATACTTCTGTTTTAGTTAACGATGCCTTAGATAATGGTGAAAAGGTGCTTTTTGAAGGTGCGCAAGGTACCATGCTTGATATTGATGAAGGTACTTACCCATACGTAACTTCATCCAACACTATTTCAGGCGGAGTCTGCTCAGGCATCGGTATGGGTGCCAACCGTTTGAACACTGTTATCGGTGTCTGCAAGGCTTATACCACTCGTGTAGGTGAAGGCCCATTCCCAACTGAATTAACAGATGCAATCGGCGATCGGATTCGTGATACTGCTCATGAATATGGTACTGTTACTGGTCGTCCACGTCGTGTTGGTTGGTTTGACTCAGTTGCACTTCGTCATGCTAAGCGTGTTTCTGGTATTAATGGTTTGAGTCTTAACTTGCTTGATGTCTTCTCTGGTTTTGACAAGATTAAGATTGCTACTGCCTATGAACTTGATGGCAAGAAGATCGATTACTACCCAGCAAGCTTGAAGGAATTGTACAGATGCAAACCTGTTTATGAAGAACTTCCAGCATGGGATGAAGATATTACTCAAGTTAAGACTTGGGATGAATTGCCAGAAAATGCTAAGAAGTTCTTGAACCGCGTTTCAGAATTGGTTGGTGTTCCACTTGTAACAGTTTCTGTTGGTCCTGATCGTGAACAAACTATCGTTTTGAAGAATCCATGGGAAATGTAATTTATGCTTGAACGTTACACACGCCCGGAAATGGGCAAAATTTGGTCTTTACAAAATAAGTATGCTTCTTGGCTTAAGGTAGAAATTGCTGCTACTAATGCCTGGGCTGAACTAGGTGAAGTGCCAAAAGAAGATGCTGAAAAAATTGCGAAGAATGCTTCTTTTACTGTTGAACGCGTAGGCGAGCTTGAAGCAATTACTCATCACGATGTTGTTGCTTTCACGCGAACTGTTTCTGAAAGTCTGGGCGATGAAAAGAAATGGGTTCACTTTGGCTTAACTTCAACTGATGTTGTTGATACGGCACAAGGCTACATTTTAAAGCAGGCTGATGAAATTATTCGCCAAGACTTGGATGAGTTGAAGAAGACGATTGCTGAAAAGGCAAAGAAATATAAGTATACCGTTGAAATGGGCAGAACCCATGGTGTTCAAGCCGAGCCTACGACTTTTGGTTTAAAGCTTGCACGTTGGTATGCAGAAATCAACCGTGATATCGATCGTTTTGAACATGCTGCTCAAGGCGTTGAATCAGGTAAAATTTCAGGTGCGGTTGGTACGTTTGCTAATGTTCCACCTGCTGTTGAAACTAGTGTGATGAAGCAATTAGGTTTAACGCAGCAGCCAATCACCAGTCAAGTTTTGCCACGTGATTTGCACGCTGAATACATTGCAATGCTTGCTCTTATTGCGACGAGTATTGAAAATTGGGCAACTGAGATTCGCGGTTTGCAGCGTAGTGAAATTCATGAAGTTGAGGAACACTTCCGTAAAGGACAAAAAGGTTCTTCTGCAATGCCTCACAAGCATAATCCAATTGGTTCAGAGAATTTGTGCGGAATGGCAAGAGTTTTACGTGGAAATGTTGTAACTGCATATGAAGATGTTGCCTTGTGGCATGAACGTGATATTTCTCACTCCAGTGCCGAAAGAGTGATTTTGCCAGATACGACAATTGGCATTGATTATATGCTTCACCGCTTCAACCGCATTTTGAGCAACTTGGATGTGTTCCCAGAAACTATGCTTAAGAACATGGACCGGACTTACGGTTTGATTTATTCACAAAGAGTTTTGCTTAAATTGATTGATGAAGCAGGACTTTCACGTGAAAAGGCTTATGATATGGTTCAAAAATTGGCCAACGAGTCTTGGGATACCCAAACGTCATTTAGAAAATTAATTGAAAATAGTGAAATTATGAATTACTTGTCTGAAGATGATTTGAATGATGCCTTTGATTATCATTATCATTTGCGTCATGTTGATGAAATCTTTAAGAATTGTGGTTTAGACTAATGGAAAATCTCGGAGGATTCCGGGATTTTTTATTTTGATTTGAATGATGCAGGGACACTATTAAAAAAGTAGCTGGCATAAATTTAAAATCAGATTTTATTTAAATTAGAAATATTCAAATATGTTTAGCTCGAACAAAAACTTTACTATAATTATCCTAGCAATGATATTGAAAGGAAGAGTACTTTTGAAGAAAACTGTTTCCCTGATTACCCGGATAATTATTTTACTTTTAGGTTTAGGACTTGCCGGCTTTATGATTTGGCAATTGTTTACTGGAACACGCATGTTGGATTTCGATGTGCAAACACAAGGTCCGGTAATCGTGTTTGTATTTGGTATTTTGCTTTTGTTAACTTTGGGAACAGCATTTAGCTTTTTTGCCAATCAACACTTTTCGTCAACAATTTATCTCGGTGGTGTGCTAGCAATGATGGCATTAATCTTATGGATTCGCCATCCCGAACAGGCTGATATTTACCGTTTGTACTTTATCTATGGCTTACTGGTCGGTTTGTTAAGTCCATTTGTTTTGGATCATAATAGTAAACAATAAGTAAAATTAAAAATATTTGAAAAGCATAATCATGTTGATAAAGTAACATGGCTATGCTTTTTCTTGTGTTATGATAATTATTGTCGAAAAACAGGGGAGGAATTGTATGGTAACGCAAAAGCAGCGTCGTCTTTGGGAATTTTTAGCAGCTCTAGCTTGTGTGATGTGGGGCATTTCAGGATTATTTGCTAAAGCCTTGTTCAATATTAGTCCGGAAATTACGCCGATGTGGCTATCGCAAATTCGGATGGTTACATCAGGAATAGTTTTGATCATTTTGGCAGGAATAGTTGGTCAAAAACCATTTGGGACTATGAAAAACAAGCATGATGCCTGGGTGATAATTGCTTATGGTATTTTTGGCCTCTTGCCGGTACAGCTGTTTTATTTTATTGTTGTACAAAAGGCTAATGCATCGATTGCTACGATTTTACAGTTTGTTGGTCCATTTTTTGTTATGGGATATTTAGCCATTACTCATAAACAGGTCATGCGAAAATTAGATGTGGTTGCGGCAATTTGTGCCTTTATCGGCGTCGTTTTGCTCGCAACTCACGGCAATTTCAATCATTTTGCAATTACGCCGGACGTCCTGTTTTGGGGTCTTCTCTCAGCTGTCGGAGTTGCAACCAACACCTTAATTCCAATCAGTGTTTTAAAGAGGGTATCTAGTTTGGTAGTTACTGGCTGGGGCCTTCTTTCAGCTGGAATTTGCTTAATGATTGTGCATCCGCAAATGCCGAAAATTTCAAGCGATCCTAGAGTTTGGTTTTATACTGCGGCTGTAATTATTATCGGAACAATTATTCCTTTCCAATTAATGACTAATTCATTGCGCTTTATTAAGGCCTCAACTGCTAGTTTGCTTGATGCTTTTGAGCCATTTTCCGCAACTGTAGGTTCCGTTTTAGTCTTTGGTTTGGTCATGATGCCAATGGATTGGGTAGGATCTATTTTAGTTGTTTTGTCAGCGATGGCACTTAATATTTCTCCTAAGAAAAAAGATAAAAATAAAATTCATCAATAATTGAGGATAAAAATGGTAACGCAAAAACAGCGGCGCTTTTGGACCTTTTTAGATGCCTTGTCAGCAGTTATGTGGGGCATTTCTGGTTTATTCGCAAAGGCTTTGTTTAATGTCAGTTCAGAGGTTACGCCAATCTGGCTGACCCAAATTAGATTAATCGTTTAAGGAATTGTTCTGCTCGTTTTTGCGGCAGTATTTAAGCAGAAACCGATTAAAACTTTAAAAAATAAGCATGATGCCTGGATTATTTTTGCTTATGCGATCTTTGGCTTGCTGCCAGTACAATTGTTTTATTTTATCGTTGTTCAACAGGCCAATGCTTCAGTGGCTACGATTTTACAATTTATTGGTCCATTTTTTGTCATTGGATATTTGACTGTAACGCATAAGCAAGTTATGCGCAGATTGGATATAATTGCAGCTATTCTCGCGTTTGGCGGCGTTTTTTTATTATCTACGCATGGAAAAATAAATGAATTAACCATTACACCAGTTGCATTGTTCTTCGGCTTGCTATCAGCTGTTGGCGAAGCAAGTTATACTTTGATTCCGGTGAGCATTGTGAAAAGAACGTCCAGCTTAGTGGGTACCGGTTGGGGGATGCTGACGGCTGGAATTGGCTTAGTCATTCTCCATCCGCAGATGCCACAAATACCTAATAAACCGGAAATTTGGCTGTGGACGGCAGCAGTAATTATTATTGGAACGATTATTCCATTTCAATTGATGGCGAATGCCTTGCGCTATGTTAAGCCAGCAACTTTCAGCCTGCTAGATGCTTTTGAACCATTATCGGCGACAATTGGTTCTGTTCTGGTATTTGGCTTATCAATGGCTGGAATGGATTGGGTCGGTTCGATTTTAGTAGTATTAGCGGTGATGGCGTTAAATATTGTACCGAGTAAAAAAATAAAGCTTAACCAAAACGGTTAAGCTTTATTTTTTATTCATTAACTTCTTTTTTACCAACACGTTGAGCATGACGAGCAATAATCATTTTCATAATTGCATTAGCGACATTAACATTTTTAAGTAATGGACCATGTGAATATGAACCAATAAAATTGCGATAGCGCAAGCCTTCTTCTTTATCTTGCGGGTTATTGCCATATCCTTCAATCATATCTCCCAATGGATGAAGCTTGTCAGTATTGTCAAAGTAGGTTTGACCCGAATGATTTTCAAATGCCTTAACTTCGCCCCATTCAGTCATATAACGCGTATCGCCGATCATTCTCTTATCTGCCTTGAAGACTGTGTGCAAAGGCAGAATATCCAACCCTTTAATGGTTACGCCTGAATTTGTTTTGTAGTAGCTGCCCATCAATTGGTAACCGCCGCAAATGCAAAGCATCGGATTTTCTTCGCCAATGTATTTTTCTAATGTTTCTTTATGACGTGGTAAGTCCTTAGCAACGACAGTTTGTTCAAAGTCCTGTCCACCACCAAAGAAAACAAAGTCGTAATCTTCAGCGTTAAAATCATCACCTAAAGAGATATTGTCAACTTGTGTGTCATAGCCTTCCCGTTTTAATAAAAAACGCAGGATTTTGACATCACCCGAATCACCGTAAGTGTTCATCAGATCTTCATACAAGTATGCAATTTTAATTAATTTATCGCTCATATTATCGTCCCTTATTTGTCCAATTTTACTTGTTTTAGTATAGCCTAAAAGTTGCTGCTGGAGCAAAAAAGAATATTATTCATGTTCATCCTGTTGTGCTGCTAAATGATTGATTGGACCAAACTTTGAGCCAACTTCAATCGGGTGTGAAATTGCATCGTAGGTAAAGTCCTTGGCTATTTTGACAGCCTTTAATAAGTCGGTTCCCTTGGCTAATTCAGCTGCAATGACTGCGGATAAAGTGTCGCCAGTTCCGTTAACCCGGTTAGTCTTAAAGTATGGCTTGGTAAAAGTGTGGAATTCGCCATTTTCGGTTAAAAGAATATCGGTAACTTCATCTTCGCTGCCGTCATGGCGCCCCTTCATTAGAACATTTTTAGCACCCATCTTCTGCAAAATATGGGCACCTTTTTTAACTTCATCAATATCGTTCAATTCAAGACCAGTCAATTTCTTTTGTTCATAATAGTTAGGCGTGATAACGTCGGCTAGTGGAACTAGGCGCTTGATAAAAGTGTCATAAGACTTATCATCCATTAAAGTATTGCCGTGTTTGGTAGAGATGACTGGATCGATGACAATCTTGCCAAAATCATATTTTTCCAAATTATCAGCGACAACATTCATGACTTTTGAATCGGCCACCATTCCGGTCTTTGCGGCATTAATGTCGAAGTCATCGGCCAAAACATCGAATTGTTTTTGAATAAAATCAAGCGGCATCACTTCTTGCGCGTAGATTCCGGTTGTGTTGCCGGCAACTGCCGCTGTCATTAAGCCCATTCCATAAACGCCGCGTGCGTAAAAAGAGTGCAAATCAGCTGGCATGCCTGCACTTCCGTCACTATCATTACCAGCGATTGTGACAGCAATTGGTTCTTTTTTCATATTTTAGCCTCCAATTTTATCTCCTATATATATAAAGTATAACTGAATAATAATGCAGTTGTAGAAAAAATGCTTTTTAAATAAGGAAGAAAACAGTAAACTAGATGAGAAAGCGGTTACGGAGGAAAATTATGGCAAAAAAAGCAGAACAATATATTATGGCGATCGATGAGGGAACCACTTCGACGAGAGCAATGATTATTAACCATGAAGGCAAAGAAATTGTCTCAAGTCAGCGTGAATTTCCGCAATATTTTCCGCAACCAGGCTGGGTTGAGCATAATGCAGAAGAAATTTGGCAAACTGTTCAAACAACGATTGCGACAGCTTTCATTACTTCTGGTATTCGGCCTGATCAAATTGCTGCAATCGGGATTACCAATCAGCGTGAAACGACGGTTATCTGGGATAAGGAAACCGGTCGTCCGATCTATCACGCGATAGTTTGGCAATCACGGCAGACGACGCCGTTAGCTGAAAAGCTGAAAAACGATGGCTACAGTGAATTAATTCGAAAGAAAACTGGTTTAATTATTGACCCTTATTTTAGTGCCACCAAAATTCGCTTTATTCTTGATCAAGTTCCTGGTGCACAAGAACGGGCGGAAAAAGGCGAGCTATTATTTGGTACGATTGATAGTTGGCTGTTGTGGAAATTAACCGATGGCGAAATTCATATGACCGACTACACCAATGCTTCTAGAACAATGCTGTTCAATATCCATACTCTTCAATGGGATGACGATATTTTGAAATTGCTCAATATTCCTAAAAAGATGCTGCCGGAAGTTCATTCCAATTCCGAAATTTATGGTTATACAGCTCCTTATGCCTTTTTTGGTGGAAAAGTTCCAATTGCCGGAATGGCCGGTGACCAACAAGCTGCTTTATTTGGTCAACTGGCTTTAAAGCCAGGGATGGTCAAAAACACTTATGGCACGGGTTCATTCATTGTTATGAATACCGGTGAAAAGCCAACGCAGTCCAATAATAATTTGTTAACGACAATTGCTTATGGCATTAATGGCAAGGTAAATTATGCATTAGAGGGCTCCGTTTTCGTCGCCGGTTCAGCTATTCAATGGCTGCGTGATTCGATGAAAATGATTAAAACAGCTCCTGAATCTGAAGAGGCTGCTTTGAAGTCAAAATCGCATAATGAAATATACGTTGTTCCTGCCTTTACAGGTTTAGGTGCACCATATTGGGATGCGGAAGCCCGCGGTGCGATTTTTGGCCTGACGAGAGGAACGAGCAACAACGATTTGATTAAAGCTACACTGCAGTCGATGGCTTATCAAACAAGGGATGTTGCCGATACGATGAAAAAGGACTCTGGCATTGCAATCCCAACCTTGCGCGTTGATGGAGGTGCATCGAACAATAACTACTTAATGCAATTCCAAGCCGATATTTTAGGAACCAAGATTGAGCGAGCAAAAATCTTGGAAACAACTGGTATGGGCGTCACATTTTTAGCTGGTTTGGCAGTAGGCTTTTGGAAAGACACTGACGAGTTAAAACAAATTGCTCAGATCGGACAATCTTTTGTTCCACAATTAGAAGAAAAAGGGCGCCAGCAATTATATGATGGCTGGAAGCGAGCCGTTAAAGCTACAGAAGTTTTTGCACACGGTGAATAAATATGACAATTGGTGAAGCTTTAAAAAAAGAGAGAGAAGATCTGGGCTTAACGCAAACTGAGATGGCAGCAGGTGTAATTTCAACTGCGCATTATTCCAAAATCGAACGTGATAAACATGATATTTCTGCTTATGATCTTTTTGAAATACTAACGAAAAATAATATTAGTTTATTGGATTTTATAAAAGAAATAGAAAATACATATTTTTATATTTAACGAAAAAAGTAGTAAAAACTATGAACATAAACTTCAAATGGACTGTTAAAAATTTGCCGTTCTGGCTCCTTTTACTCATTGTGATCACCTTAATTGCTGGTGGTTTTGAAGGAGTTATCAACGGTATAATCTTAGGTCAATTTCCTAACTTAGTTGGTAAAAGTGGTACAGATTTAATTCTATTTTTGATTAGAAGTATGATAATTTTTGTTGCTACTTACACTGCAATTGTTTTACAAAATATCTTTCTTAATATGGCTCGTAAGCATCTGAGAGTTAAGTTGAAGAAAACTATGTTGATCAATAGCTTCGCTTTAAAGGAAGATGCAGCAAACGGTCTTAATCATATCAGTAATGATGCAACCAAAATCGATGATCAATATTTTGCCGTGATTGCCGGAATTCTATCAACTGGTACAGCCGCAATTATTTCTACGATTTATGTTCTAAGAGTAAATTTGCTCATGGGGATTATCTTCGTTGCTTTCTCATGTTTAAGCTTGATTCCAATGCTATTTGGTAAAAATAAGTTAGGAAAATTAGGTGAAGAGTGGAGTAATGAAAATAGCCAAATGATGCGCTCGGCCAGTGATTGGTTTAAAGGCTTACGTGATATTTTGCAATATCAAGCTCAAAAGCCGTTCTTTAAGCGAGTTAGCCAAGATGTTGAAACTAGTGAAAATACTTTATTAAAGCAAGAAAATCTACAATGGTGGATTCAATATGCTAACTTGTTATTCACAGTTTTAGCTATTATTGCACCATGGGCAATCGGTTTTTACTTCATCACTACTCATCAATTTGGCGTAACGATTAGTGCACTGCTTTCGTTAACTTTATCAGCAAATAGCGTTGTACAAAATTTCCGTGGGTTAATGCAATATTGGGCACAAGTTGCCAGCACGACTGAGATTAGAAAATTTAAACTTGCTAAAAATGATATTTTTGAAGATGCTAAAACGGAAAATGAAAAGCCAGATATCAAATTTGATGATGTTAGCTTAACTTACCAAGGATCATCTAATTTATCAGAATTTGAACTTTGATTTAGCTTATGGCAAAAAGGTATTGTTGCAAGGTCCATCCGGATCAGGCAAGAGTACGCTACTTAATATGGTTTCAGGTCTGCTTAAACCATCACATGGTACGATAAAAATTGGTGGTGAAGATCCTAATTCTGCACAATCTGTTTATATTGCTCAAACGCCATGGTTATTCCAAGGGACGATTAAAGATAATCTATGTTTAGGTGAATCGTTTACTGATCAGCAACTACTAAAAGTTTTAAGTGAAGTAGGCTTAACTGATGAATTAGGTAAAGATCCGCTGAATCGAGTAATTCACCCTGAACAAGAAGACTTATCAGGTAGTCAAAGACAGCGCTTAGTTATTGCTAGAGCATTGTTACGTGATCGTCCAATTATTCTGCTGGATGAAATCACTGCAGCACTTGATGAAAAGAATTCGGATGATATTAGAGAGATTCTGTACAATACTCATAAGACGATTATTGAAAGTGCACACCATATTAATTTTGACCTGGCAAAGAAGTACGGCTTTGAATCATGGACAATTGATAATCATCATTTAGTAAATAAATAGGTAAATCTGAGTTGGTTATAACCAACTCTTTTTTTAATATACAACTAATGATTGATTGAGTATTAGGTGAGATTAAGATATATTAGTTAGAGTTATAATTGCTTAAAGATAGCAACTTTCATTATAATTCTATAATCGAAAGTAGAATGAAAATGATTACATGATTGAGGTGATAACAAATGACACATGATAGAATTGTCGCACTTGATGGGCCGCTTAATTTCCGCGATATTGGTGGTTATAAAAATAATCAAGGGCAAAGCGTGAAATGGAATAAAATCTACCGTTCTGATTCACTCAGTTCTTTATCTTACAAAGATAAGATCACGTTGACCAAATTGCGGATCACTGTCGACTGCGATTTACGTTCAAATTATGAGAAAAATTCTGCTCCCGATGTTCTTTGGGATCATGTGAAATATGTTGATGCACCACTATATTCAAATGATTTAAATGAGGATAAAGCTAATAATAAATTATTCAGATTTTTCCATCATTTACCTGATTTGAAGGACAATTTCATTGGACAAATCTATCAGCGAGCGATTCTTAACACGCACAGCCAAGAAGAATTTGCAAAAATTTTTGCCGAACTGCTCGAACTTCCAGAAGATGAGGCACTTGTTTATCACTGCAGTGCAGGAAAGGACCGAACAGGAATGACATCGGCGCTTATTTTGATGGCACTCGGCGTTGATGATGACACGATTGCCCGTGATTATTTGCTAACCAATACCTTGTATGATTTTGCACTTGCTAAAAACTTTCCAAGCACTGATGAAATTTCGAGCATGATTGCTAAAATGAACGTTACAAAAGGCGAAGGAACAGCAATTCATGGCATTACCGATACTATTCGTGCAGGTTGGGGCAATTTTGATTCATTTTTCAAAAAAGAACTTGGCTTTAGCCAATCAGACTTAAACCAGTTTAGACAAATGTATTTAGAATAGGTAAATAAAACTATGGTAACTTTATCAGATGTAGCTAAAGAAGCTAATGTTTCAAAGATGACAGTTTCACGGGTGATCAACCACCCTGAACAAGTTACGCCAGAATTGAGGAGTTTAGTTGAACGAGCAATTGCTAAGCTTGATTATCATCCGAATTCTATTGCGCAAGCATTAGTTAATAATCGTTCTAATGTTGTAAAGTTTGTTACTTTGGAAGACATTGATTCGACTGAGCCTTATTATATTAACTTGTTGTTCGGCTTTGCTCGCGGTCTTAATGAAAAGCAATATGCGATGCAGCTAGTGGCCGATCCGACGAAAATCGAAACCGGACGTGCAGATGGTTATTTGATTACTGGAGCACGCAACAAAAATTATGAATTGTTCGATCAATTAGATAAGCCTTTTGTTTTATTCGGTGAAAATCACCGTGGCTATGACTTCGTTGATAGCGATAATCAATTAGGTGAAAAAATTGCGACCGAATATGCAATGAATCGATTTTATAAGCGAATAATTTTTATCGGAATTGATATTAAAGAACCGTTTGAATATTCGCGTGAGGCCGGTTATATCAATACTTTGCAAAAGAATCAAATTATTCCGCAAATTTATCGTTTGCCAAATCACAGCCATTCTGCTCAGGATTTGATTCATGAACATTTTAGTGAATTCAAAAAGGATACTTGCTTCATTTGCGCAAGCGACCGAATTGCAATTGGCGTTGAACGACAGTTGCGGATTGAAAACGGCAAAGTGCCAGAAGACTTTGGCGTAATTGGCTATGATGGCGTCTTTTTGGATCAAGTTGCCAATCCAAAATTAACAACGATTAAACAGCCAATTATGGAAATGGGTGAAATGCTGGCAAACATGCTGCTGCAAAAGATTGAGCAGTCGGGTTCACCGCAAGGAGAAGTAATGATAAAACCAACTTTGATTCGAAGAGGATCAACTAGATAAAGGGAACGATATCCTTTTCTCGTTCCTTTTTTTGATATCGATAACATCATATTTTGAGTTGAAAGCGGTTGCGGTAATCGACTAGACTGTGACTTGGAGGAAAAGATTATGGCACATTGGTATGATCACGCAATTATTTATCAGATATACCCCAAGTCCTTCCAAGACTCGAATGATGATGGAATTGGGGATCTTAATGGAATAAAAAAGAGAATTCCGTACTTAAAAAACCTAGGTATTAACGCTGTTTGGCTGAATCCTGTTTTTGTATCGCCACAAGTTGACAATGGCTATGATGTTTCAAATTATTTTGCCATTGATCCACATATGGGGACGATGGAGGATATGGAAAACTTGATTAAGGCTTTCCATGAAGCAGGGATTCACGTCATTATGGACTTTGTCTTAAATCATACTTCGGATCAGCATCCATGGTTCCAAGATGCAATTAAGAATCCAAATAGCATTTACCGTGATTATTATATTTTTGCCGGCGAAAATAATAAGCGTCCCAACAATTGGGGCAGCTTCTTTGGCGGCAGTGTTTGGGAGCCCGACCCAGCTGGAACCGGTGAATTTTACTTCCACTTGTTCGACAAACGAATGCCTGATTTGAATTGGAAAAATCCTGAAGTACGACATGCGATGCTGGAAATTGCGGAATATTGGCTGGATAAGGGGATCGATGGTTTAAGATTGGATGCCTTTATTCATATTGGCAAAGCTGATTTGCGTCAGAGTTTTCCAACTGTTGATAATAGTGACAAGCCGGTTGTTGCAGAACCGTTTTTCGCTAACTTGCCACAAGTGCAAGAGTGGATGCGGCCATTCTGCGAAAAGATTAAGCAGGACTATCCAGAAACTCTATTATTAGGTGAAGCAGCTAGTGCCAGCGTTAACTTAGCAGTTGACTACACTAGCAAGCGCAATCACTTGATGGATAGCGTAATTACCTTCCGTTATTTCAGTGAAGATGATAGTCACGTTGATCCAAGCTTCTCAGCTCAATATCAGCCTAAACCGCTTGATATGACTGCTTTTAAGCAAAATCAAGCAGTTTGGCAGCAGACCTTGAATGGCATTTCAGAACCAACTTTGTATTGGGGCAACCATGATATGGCTCGTCTTAGAACGCGGGTTGCCAACAATGACACTGAAGCACGCAGTTTGGCAATGCTAATGTATTTGCAACACGGAATTCCTGTGATTTATTACGGTGAAGAATTAGGCTTGCAAAATTTGAAATTTGATCATGCCGAACAGTTTGAAGATATGACGGTTAAGCCATTTATTGAATCCGCTGAAAAAGCAGGCAAGAGTGAAGAAGAAGCCATAGCAATGGTTAGTGCAACGCATAAGCTGCCTGCACGTGGCCCAATGCCATGGAATAATGATAAATTTAACGGCTTTTCAAAAGTAAAGCCATGGATTGACGGAGAAAAAGTTGATGCTGCCAGTGTAGCAGATGAAGTTGATGATGATACTTCAATTCTTAGTTTTTATAAAAAGATGCTAGCTCTGAAACAAACAGATCTTTTCCAAGATGGTAGCTACTATCTATTGTCAACGGATAAAAACTCTTATGTTTATGAGCGTGATCTCGGAGATGAAAGTGCCATTGTTGCGGTTTCACTTAGTCCGGAAAAAACGACTGTGGAAATTCCAGCCGAATATGAAACTGAAGTATTAAGTGCAGGTCAGTATCAATTAAATAAGCAAAAATTAACCTTGATGCCATATGCTGGCGTTGTTTTGATGAGAAAAAAGGAGAATTAAAAGATGCAAGTAGCTGCATTACGTCATAGATCAGAAAGCGAAGATTGTTTTGTTCTTGATCGCAACCGTGTACGCGTTCGTTTTCACACTGCAAAAAATGATGTTGAAAAAATTATTGTGCACTATGTTGACAATTACATGCCACCTTCATCTGCTAAACAAGTTGAAATGGAAAAAATTGGTTCAGGTGAGGTAGAAGATCATTGGGGAGCTACGCTTGAAGTGCCATACCACCGAATCAAGTATACTTTTGAAGTAACTGGCAAAGATGGCGATCGCAAGATTTTTGGGGACCGTGGCATTTATGACTACAGTAAGAAAAGCTTACTAGCCGATGGTTCCTACTTTAGAGTTCCATATTTCCATGAAATTGATATGGATAAAACGCCAGATTGGGTAAAACATACAGTTTGGTACCAAATTTTCCCAGAACGTTTTGCTAATGGCGATAAGTCAAATGATCCTAAAGGTACTAAACCTTGGAATCCAGACGATCACCCTGGCCGCGAAGACTTCTATGGTGGTGACCTGCAAGGTGTACTTGACCACTTGGATTATTTGCAAAAGCTAGGCGTTAATGGCCTTTACTTCTGCCCTGTCTTTAAAGCAAGCTCCAACCACAAGTACGATACTGTCGACTATTTTGAAATCGATCCTGCTTTTGGTGATAAGGACTTGTTTGCAAAGGTTGTTAATGAAGCTCATAAACGTGGCATGAAAGTTATGCTTGATGCCGTATTCAACCATATCGGCAAGAACTCAATGCAATGGCAAGATGTAGTTGAAAATGGTGCAAAATCACGCTTTGCCGATTGGTTCCACATTAACTCCTTCCCAGTTGAACCATATCGCAATCCAGCTAAGGGTGAAGGCCAACCACCATATGAAACTTTTGCCTTTGAACCAACAATGCCTAAGCTGAATACTGCCAACCCTGAAGTTCAAGATTATTTGCTTGAAATTGCTACTTACTGGGTTAAATACTTTGATATTGATGCTTGGCGTTTGGACGTTGCCAATGAAGTTGATCACCACTTCTGGAAGAGATTCCACCAAGCTTTGGTTGCAATTAAACCTGATTTTTATATCGTTGGTGAAATTTGGCACTCAGCTCGTCCATGGCTCAATGGTGATGAATTCTCAGGCGTTATGAACTATCCATTCACTTTGCAGGTTGAAGATCACTTCTTCCACCATGCAATGTCAGCTAAAGCTATGGTTGAGCACTTGAACGATCAAATGATGTTGTATCGTGACAGCACCAACCAGGCAATGCTTAATACTTTGGACAGTCATGATACTGCAAGAATTAGAACCGTGGCTAACGGGGATGAAGATCTCGCATTGCAGGCAATGGCCTTTATCTTTACGCAAACTGGAAGCCCATGTATTTACTACGGTGATGAAATGGGAATGGAGGGCGACAATGATCCCGATTGTCGTAAGCCAATGAATTGGAGCAAAGAAGACAGCCCAATCTGGAAGAGAGTTCATGCTTTAGTTGAAATGCGCTTAAAGCATGCACAAACCTTTGGTAAAGGAAAAGTTTTGTTATCTGTAACTGAAGATGGCTTAATCAAGGTCGATCGAACAGGTGAAGAACACATAATTGCTTACTTCAATACAACCGATCATGATATTCGACTTGCCGCTGACAATGAATTGCTGAAACAAAACTATGATGGCGGAAAGCTTGCTCCAAAGGGATTTGTAGTTATTAAAGCATAAGAAATGATGAATAAAAGGCTAGTGTATCACTCGTCTTTTATTTTTTATCTTAATTCTGATACCGTTAACATCGATTTTGATATTGTAAACCGCTTTCACATCCGCAATAATGGAAACGTAAACAAAAGAGCACTTCATGGAGAATGATTATGAAACGAATTTTTGAAATCGATCCTTGGAAAGTTGTAACTCATACTTTTAATTCTGAAGATAAAAGATTGCAAGAAAGTATGACTGCAATTGGTAATGATTACATGGGTATGAGAGGAAACTTTGAAGAAGGCTATTCAGGTGACAGTCTTCAAGGTACCTACTTGGCTGGGGTTTGGTTTCCAGACAAAACTGTAGTAGGTTGGTGGAAGAATGGTTATCCAAAATACTTTGGTAAAACTCCTAACGCACCCAGCTTTATCGGAATCGGAATTACAGTAAATGGTGAAAAGATCGACTTAGCTAAAGTAAAATTTGATGATTTTGAATTAGCACTCGATATGCACCAAGGTCTTCTTACAAGAAGTTTTATTTATGAAGGCAAGGACGTCAAAGTAAAATTTGAATTTGAACGTTTCCTTCATATTATTCAAAAAGAAGCTGCTCTAATTAAAGTTAAGGCAACTGTACTTGAAGGTCATGCAAAGATTTACTTTGACTCAACTTTAGATGGAACTGTAGTTAACGAGGATAGTAACTATGGCGCCCGTTTCTGGATTCCACTTGGCGAAGATAAAGAAGCTAAGACTATTCAAGTAAAAACTAAGTCAAATCCTTATGATGTTCCACAATTCACTGTTTTGCTTAAAGAAAGCTTGCGTCATAACGGTGAAGCAGTTAACGGCGAAGTTACTACTGAAGATGCAAAATTAAGCGAAAAATTCTCAGTAGACTTAAACGAAAACGAAAGCTATGAACTTGAAAAAGATGTCATTGTTGTAACTAGCCGTGACGTTGAAGACAAAGATCAAAAAGCTGTTGCTAACAACTTAATGACCAAGCTTCAAGAAAAGAGTTTTGAAGATAACTTAGCAGATCATACAGAAGCTTGGAAGAAGCGCTGGGAAACAAGTGATGTTAAAATCGCTGGCAATGACGCAGCTCAACAAGGTATTCGTTTTAATATTTGTCAATTATTCATGACTTACTATGGTGAAGACAAGCGCTTGAATGTTGGACCTAAAGGTTTCACCGGAGAAAAATACGGTGGTGCTACTTACTGGGACACTGAAGCTTACATCGTTCCAATGTACTTAGCCGTAACTAAGCCAAGCGTTACAAGAGCACTTCTTCAATATCGTCACGATCAATTGCCAGGTGCCTACCATAACGCTAAGGAACAAGGTCTTCCAGGTGCATTATTCCCAATGGTTACCTTCAATGGTATTGAATGCCACAACGAATGGGAAATCACTTTTGAAGAAATCCACAGAAATGCGGATATTCCTCACGCAATCGCTATGTACACTGATTACACTGGCGATGATAGCTACGTTAAGAACGAAGGTATGGATGTTTTAGTTGGTACCGCAAGATTCTGGGCAGCTAGAGTTCACTGGTCTAAGTGGCGTAACAAGTATGTAATACACGGTGTAACAGGTCCTAACGAATACGAAAACAACGTTAACAACAACTGGTTTACCAACACTATGGCAAGATGGCTACTCAAGTACACTTTGCAACGTTTGCCACTTGCTACAAAGGAAGCTCAAGAAAGAGTTCACGTAACTGAAGAAGAAAAAGCTAAATGGCAAGACATCGTAGACAAGATGTACTTACCAGAAGATAAAGAACGCGGCATCTTCTTACAACAAGATGACTTCTTAGACAAAGATATCCGTCCAGTTAGTGAAATCGAAGATCAACGTCCAATTAACCAACACTGGTCATGGGACAAGATATTAAGATCACCATTCATCAAACAAGCTGATGTTTTACAAGGGATCTACTTCTTGAACGATGAATATACTATGGAGCAAAAAGAAAAGAACTTTGACTTCTATGAACCATTAACAGTTCATGAAAGTTCACTTTCTCCATGTATTCACTCTATTTTGGCTGCTGAACTTGGCAAGCAAAAGAAGGCTATTGAGCTTTATGAAAGAACTGCTCGTCTTGACCTTGATAACTACAACAACGATACGGTTGATGGTTTGCACATCACTTCAATGAGTGGTTCATGGCTTGCAATTGTTCAAGGTTTCGCAGGTATGCGTTACGATCACAACCAATTGAAGTTCAACCCATTCGTTCCAAATGATTGGGATCACTACAGCTTCAAGATCAACTACCGTAATCGTTTGATTGAAGTTTATGTTGATCATGAAGAAACAAAGATTACTTTGCTTAAAGGCGAAGACCTAGAAGTATTAGTAAAAGGTAAGGAAGTAGTACTTAAAGAAGGTAAAACCGAATGCTTAAAGGATTAATTTTTGACTTAGATGGCGTTTTAACTGACACAGCTCGCTACCACTTAAGTGCTTGGAACAACCTCGCTAAAGAATTAGGAATCTCTTTAAATCAAGATCAACTTGATTCTCTACGTGGTATTTCAAGAATGGATTCATTAGAACTCATTTTGAAATATGGTGGCCAAGAAAATAAATATTCAGAAGCAGAAAAAGAAAAATTTGCTGCTGAAAAGAATGCTAAGTTTGTTGAACAAGTTGAAAAAATGACACCAAAGGATATTTTGCCAGGTATACCACAATTGCTTAAAGATGCTAAGGCACAAAACCTGAAGATGGTAATTGCTTCAGCTTCCAAGAATGCACCAAAGATTTTAAATCGTTTAGGCATTATGGATGAATTTGATGGCATTGTTGATCCAGCGACCTTGCATCACGGCAAGCCAGACCCAGAAATTTATGAAAAGGCTCAAGAACTTACTGGTTTCAAGGCTGATGAAGTTATCGGTTTTGAAGATGCAAAGGCCGGTGTTGAATCAATCAAAGCTGCAGGTCAATTTGCAGTTGGAATCGGTGACAAGGAACTTCTTAAAGAAGCTGATTACATTGTTCCTTCAACTGCAGATTTGAAGTTAAGCGAAATTGAGAAAGTATTTGAGGAAAAATAAAGGAAAGTAGGAGGAAAGTATGGTTGAGGTTGATTTAAACCATATGTATAAAAAATATGAAGGCAATGATTTCTATTCAGTAAACGACTTTGATTTACATATCAAAGATAAGGAATTCATCGTTTTCGTAGGTCCATCAGGTTGTGGTAAGTCCACTACTTTGAGAATGATTGCCGGCTTGGAAGACATTTCAAAGGGTACTTTGGAAATTGACCACAAGGTAATGAATGACGTTGCCCCAAAGGACCGTCGCATTGCCATGGTTTTCCAGAACTACGCTTTGTACCCGCACATGACCATTTACGACAACATGGCCTTCAGCTTGAAGCTGCGCCACTACAAGAAGGAAGACATCGACAAGCGTGTTCACCACGCAGCCGACATCCTGGGCTTGAACGACTATCTTGACAAGAAGCCGGCAGCCCTTTCAGGTGGTCAGCGTCAGCGTGTAGCCTTAGGACGTGCGATCGTGCGTGATGCGCCGATCTTCCTGATGGACGAGCCACTGTCAAACCTGGATGCCAAGCTTCGTGTGTCCATGCGTGCTGAAATTGCCAAGCTGCACCAAAGACTTGGCACCACCACCATCTACGTAACGCACGACCAGACTGAAGCCATGACTTTGGCCGACAGAGTTGTCGTTATGTCAGTCGGCAAGGTAGAACAGATCGGCACGCCGCTGGAGGTATACAACCACCCAGTCAACAAATTCGTAGCCGGATTCATTGGTTCACCGCAAATGAACTTCTTCAACGTTCACTACAAGGACCAAAGAATTTCAGATGGCAAGGGTCTTGACATCGAGGTTCCAGAAGGCAAGGCAAAGATGCTTGAAGAAAAGGGCTATGCGGACAAGGATGTTGTCTTTGGCATTCGTCCAGAAGACATCCACTCAGAAGAAGCCTTCTTGGAAACTTGGCCAAATGACGTTGTGAAATCACAAGTTGTTGTTTCTGAGCTTTTAGGTTCAACAATTCAACTTTACCAAAAAGTTGACGGCACTGAATTTGTAGCCATCGTTAACGCTCGTGACTATCATAAGCCGGGAGATGTGGTAAGAATGGGCTTCGATGTTAACAAGGCTCACTTCTTTGACAAGGACACTACTAAGGCTATTGTTAACTAGTTTTAGTAAAAATTAATTTAATTAATGCTTACAATTTGCAGACTGAACTGCTTTTGGTAAGATATTGTATATATTATTTTGTTTTATTTAGGAGGATAAAGTCATGAAGTTTTGGAAGAAATTGGCATTAGGTAGTACAGCTGTTTTAGCTGCAATGTCACTTGCAGCTTGCTCAAAAGGCTCTTCAAATAGTTCATCATCAAGCAGCAGTAGCAAGAGCGCTAGCTTGACTCTCTGGGTTGATACCCAACAAGTTCCTTACTACAAGAAGATTGCTAAGGACTTTACTAAGAAGTACAAGAACATTAAGGTGCGTGTTGTTCAAAGTCCAAACGGTTCAGCTAACGCTAAGACTGATGTTGGTAAGGACCCATCAAAGGCTGCCGACGTATTTGAAGTTCCAAACGATCAATTAGGTCAAATGGCTGAAGCTGGTTACATTAACCCACTTTCACCATCAGCTACTAAAGATATTCAAGCCAACTACGTAAGCGTAGCTTCAAAGGGTGTAACTTGGAAGGGCAAGATTTACGCATTCCCATACGCAGAACAAGCTCAAACCCTTTACTACAACAAGTCAAAGCTTTCAGCTAGCGATGTTAAGGACTGGAAGACTTTAACCTCTAAGGGTGTAGTTGCTACTGACTTTACTAACGCATACGTAATGTGGCCAGTAATGTTCTCAGCAGGCACTAAGTTGTATGGTGACAACGGACAAGACCTTAAGGGTTCAACCTTTAACTCACAACAAGGTGTTAACGCTTTAAAGTGGTACGCAGCTCAAAAGAACAACAAGGGCGTAATGCAAACTTCAAACGCTTTGAACCAATTAAAGAAGGGCAATGCTCAAGCTATCTTGGACGGTCCTTGGGACGCTGCTAACATCAAGAATATCTTGGGTAAGAACTTCGCAGTTGCTCCATATCCTAAGATTGAAGTTGGGGGCAAGACTGTACAAATGGAAGCATTCCTTGGTATTGAAGGCTTTGCTGTTAACTCACACACCAAGAACGCTAAGGCTGCTTCAGAATTAGCTGCTTACATCACTAACAAGAAGGCACAATTAATTGCTCACAAGGAAGCTGGTCAAATTCCTGTATTGCAGGCTGCTGTGAACTCAAGCGCTGTTCAAAGCGATCCAGTTGCTAAGGCCGTAATGCAAATGTCTAAGCCAGGTTACTCAGTATTGCAACCAATGCTTCCACAAATGGCTATTTTCTGGAACGATTCAGCTCCATTAATCAGTGGTACTTACGACGGCAAGGTCAAGCCATCACAATACAAGGCACAACTTGCTAAACTTGCTAAGAACATTGAAAAGAAGTAATTAACTTTTAAAGCATAAGCAAAGGTTGGTCGACTAAATAGTCCAACCTTTTTGCTTGAAAAGAGGAGAAGTTATGTTTAAGAGAAAAAAGAATGTAGCTCCTAAAGTAACTTATCGAGAGGTATGGACTAAAGGGGATATAGCTACCAAATTATCTTTCTTCATAATGGGTAGCAATGCTCTTGCTAATAAGCAATGGGTAAAAGGTTTAGCTTTCCTGTTATCAGAAGTAATCTTTGTTGTTTGGTTTATTTTTAGCGGTATCTCAGCATTAAGCATGCTGGTTACATTAGGTACCGATAAAACCAAAAAGGTTGTTTATGATGCTTCACAAGGAGTTTATATTACTAAACAGCCTTCGAACTCAGTTTTGATTCTGTTGTTTGGTGTTTTGGCAATTATCTTATGTATCGTAATGATTTACCTTTACTGCGTAAACTTAAGATCTACTAAACACAATTATATTTTGAAGCGTGATGGCGAACATATTCCAACTAATATTGAAGAATTGAAGAGTTTACTTGACGTACGTTTACACGCAACATTGATGACTCTTCCATTACTTGGAATTTTGTTCTTCACTATTTTGCCAACGGTCTTCATGATTTCAATGGCCTTTACTAACTATGACCGTGAGCACCCAATTGCCTTCTCTTGGACTGGTTTTCAAGCATTTGGCAGTGTGCTTAACGGTGATTTAGCTGGTACTTTCTTCCCAGTATTGGGTTGGACCATAATTTGGGCCGTTTTAGCAACAGTTACGACTTTCTTCTTTGGCGTTTTGCTTGCCTTATTGATTGAATCAAAAGGTATTAAGCATAAAGGCTTCTGGAGAACGATCTTCGTAATTGTTTGGGCTGTTCCTCAATTCGTTTCACTGTTGATGATGGCTCAATTCTTGGACTACCAGGGTGCTTTAAACACCATTTTAATGAACTTGCACTGGATTAGTTCCCCAATTCACTTTATTGACGACCAGGCTTCACCAATTATAGCTAGAATTACGGTTATTATCGTTAACATGTGGATTGGTATCCCAGTTTCAATGCTGATTTCAACCGCGATTATTCAAAATTTGCCACAAGATCAAATTGAAGCCGCCAAGATCGATGGTGCTAATGTTGTTCAAATTTTTAGATATATTACTTTCCCACAAATCTTGTTTGTCATGGCTCCATCACTGATTCAACAATTTATCGGAAATATCAATAACTTCAACGTTATCTTCCTCTTAACTGGTGGTGCCCCAATGAACAGTAAATACAACGGTGCCGGATCTACCGACTTGCTGGTAACGTGGCTATATAACTTGACCTTCGGTCAGGAGCAACGTTACAACGCTTCAGCCGTATTGGGTATCTTGATCTTTATTCTTAGTGCGACCGTATCCTTAATTGCCTACAGACACACTAATGCTTACAAGGAGGGCTAATAAACATGAAGTCTTATACACACCAGAGACAGCTCTCATTGGTCTTGCGGTATATCCTTTTAACCATCTTAGCGATTATTTGGATTTTACCAATTGTGTGGATCGTCTTAGCTAGTTTTTCATACAATGATACTGGATTTGTTTCGACCTTCTGGCCTGATAAATTCACATTACAAAACTATATTGGGATTTTCACGAACCCACAATATCCATATGCAAACTGGATTATTAATACGTTGGTAGTTTCAATTGCTTCAATGATTGTCTCCACTTTCTTAACAATCTCTGTAGCTTACGTATTATCGAGACTTCGCTTCGCATTTAGAAAACCATTCTTACAAATTGCCTTAGTTTTAGGAATGTTCCCAGGCTTCATGTCAATGATCGCTTTGTACTACATTTTGAAGGGTCTTAACATGTTGAACCTCTTCGGTTTGTTCCTTGTATATGTAGGTGGTGCCGGATTAGGATTCTACGTTGCTAAAGGATTCTTTGATACTATTCCACGGTCAATCGACGAAGCTGCTGAAATTGATGGTGCTACTAGATGGCAAGTATTTACCCACATTGGTTTGCCACTTTCAAAGCCAATGATCGTTTATACTGCTTTAACAGCATTCATCGCACCATGGACAGACTTCATCTTCTCCGGTATTATCCTTTCAACTTCAGGAAATGCTAAGGATTACACTATTGCTTATGGGCTTTACAACATGGTCCACACAGCAAAAGGTAATGCAACTGCATACTTTGCTCAATTTGTTGCAGGATGTGTAATTATCGCTATCCCAATTACTATCTTGTTTGTCTTAATGCAGAAGTTCTACGTTAACGGAATTACTGCTGGTGCTGATAAAGGTTAATCAAAAATTTGCTTATGCTAAAAAACGTCTTATCTTTTGGGATAAGGCGTTTTTGTTTGGAGAGAATAATGACAAAATTACCATTTAAAGCAATTGCTGTTGATATGGACGGCACTTTTCTTAACAGCAAAAGTGATTTTAATAGGGTAAAATTTGCTCGGATTCTGAAAAAATTAAAACAAAACAATATTCATTTTATCGTAGCCAGCGGTAACGAATTGAAACGCAGTCGTCTATTTTAAAAGATGCAAATCCTAATTTTAAAAAAAGTGATTTGTCAGGCATACGTTCATCCAATGCAAGTACAAAATTTTATGGAAGTAGCGCAGCCTATTTTTAAAATTACATTGAATGCTCCAGTTGAAAAGGTAAAAGAAATAGTACAGGTTTTTAACCAAAACCACGCTCTGAAAATTCAGGGTGTTAGCGGTGGTGGTCCTTGGATGGATTTAATTGCGCCCAAGGTAAGTAAAGGCACTGATTTAGCAAAACTTCTGGATTATTTGAACATTCCGCGGTCACAACTAATGGCCTTTGGTGATGGTGGCAATGATATTGAAATGCTGCAGCTTGCTGGCCTGAGCTATGCGATGGCAAATGGGCTGGACTGTGCCAAAAAAGCTGCTAAATTTATCGCACCAAGCAATGATGAACAAGGCGTTTTGCAAGTGATTGCCGCTTATTTAGAAAATGAGTAGCAGCATGAAATTAGTAATTGTTAGACATGGCATTAGTGCAGATACTTGGGATCGAGTTGTTGACGGCGATAATGATCCTGATCTGAGCGCAGAAGGCATAAAAGCCGTAGAAAAAATTGCACCATATATTGATTGAAGCAATTTGATTATGTTTATGCCAGTACTTTAACTAGGGTAATAAAAACTGTCAAAATTCTGACCAAGAATAAAAAGAAAATTCATCGCGATTCTAGAATCGTCGAGCTTAGAATGGGCAAGTGGAAAGATGAAGAACAAGAAAAATTAGCCTATCAACGAGCATTTGACGACTTAAAATGTGTTCAGTCTAATTATGTTGATTACGCAGATGACGCTGAAAGTTTTGCGCAAATTCAAAAACGGTGTCGGAGTTTCTTGAATGGTCTGTTAAGCAAATATCCTGATAAAACGATTTTGGTTGCAAGTCACGGGATTGCAATTAGAGCATTAATTTCTGTTATTCTTAATGTGGATATGGATAAAGTGATGAACGTAAACAATGTGGCGTTTAGCGAATTTCTTTTTGATCCTCAGAAAAATTACGCGCCGCGGATGATGAGTTTTAATAGCAAATATCCGATGTTTTATGGTAAAAAGTAATTGTAACTGAGCTAATTTCAACTTTAGGAAGTGCAATAAAATGTCAGAAATAGAAATCGTTCAGGGCAATATTACCAAAATGAAGGCCGATGCAATCGTCAATGCGGCCAATAAATCTCTTCTTGGTGGAGGCGGCGTTGATGGTGCAATTCATGCCGCAGCTGGTCCACAGCTTTTAGCTGAATGTCGTACTTTGCATGGTTGTGACACCGGTGAAGCCAAAATTACCAAGGGTTATAATTTGCCTGCTAAACATGTAATTCATACGGTCGGTCCTATTTACCGTTTTCAGAGTCCGGAAGAAGATGCAAAACTTTTGGCAGCCTGCTATCAAAACAGTCTTGATTTAGCTAAGAAAAATAATTTGCATAGTATTATCTTTTCTTCTATTTCAACTGGAGTCTATGGCTATCCTGCTGAAGATGCTGCCAAGATTGCTTTTGCCACCGCGAAAAACTGGCTGGCTGATCATCCTGATTATGAAATGAAAATTTCCATGTGTGCATTTGATCAAAGGATGGCAGATGTTTTTAAAAAAGAAATGAATGCATAAAAAATCCATGACTGTAAAAGGTCATGGATTTATTTTATTTATTGCGGTAAGAAATTCCCCAGGCAAAGATTAAAACTAATAAGAAATTGAGCAAAAGCGTGAAGCCCGTTACCCAGAAGACTGTAGCATAATTGGAAAGTCCGGAAATAGTTGACCCCATCATTGAACCCAGAACGGCACCAACTGCCTGGAAGGACTGATTGTATGAGAATATTCGACCGAAACTTTCAGGTGGGGTATTCAGGGTTAAAACGGTTTGAGCAGCTGGCAACATGGCAGCACTGGCAATTCCCAGAAAGAATCTTAAAACAGCCAGTACCCAAGGACTATTGGTTAGCGCCATCGGAATGAACAAGACGGCGCCAATAATCAGTCCAACTCTTAAGACGCGTAAAGGCCCGATTTCATCCATTTTGTGTCCAATTTTAGAGGCAGCGATTAACGTTCCCAGACCTGGCGTTGCTGCGACTACGCCGGCTACAAATGCAACATCGCCGCCATGCATCATTGATTTAACATACAGTGAAACGATTGGATCAATAGACATTGTTGAGGACTGAACCAGCATGGTTGTGATGAACATGACAACGATTAGTTTAATGCTAGGCAGGCTCTTCATGATTTCATTCATTGGCTTCATCTTTTCACGAGAAATCGGTGTGAAGTCTTCATGAACTAAAAAGCTTGTGCCTAAAAATACAAGAAACATCAATACACCGGTAATAAAGAATGGAATCCGATAGCCCCAGGCGCCACCAAGCCAATTACCAAAAAAGCTTGAAAGGGCACCACCGAGAAGTGGTCCAACCAAGTTGCCGGCAGTACCAGCCGTCATCATTTGACTCATAACCCAACCGCTGCGTTTATGTGGAGTTTCCCCGGCCATTAAGGCAGTTGCGTTGTTAATATAGCCAGAGAATGATCCCTGAATAAAACGCATGACAACAATGTAGATTGCATTAGGAGCCAATCCCGTTAAGGTAATTGTTAGTGCCATTACGCCTGAAGCGCGCATGCACATTAATTTACGACCTTTTCTGTCGGCTAGGCTTCCCCAATATGGCGAGACAATCGCTTGAGCGATAAAGGTCATGGCAAAGGCTAAACCGGAATATAAGTTGATTTGCAGTTTGCTGTAATTGCCCAAATCAGAAATAAAGAGGGAAATAAACGGCATCGTCATCGAATAGCCCATCCCCGTAATAAAACAGCCGAGCCATAGTGTATAGAAGGCTTTATGCCAACCAGCAGGTAGTTTTTCAGAATTCAAAAAGGTTCATCTCTTTCGTTAATCAATAATGATTATTTTAACATCTATTGCAAACGTTAATATTTTTTCAAAATAATTCAAAAAAATAAGTTTGAATTATTGAATTGTGCTAAGATTGGTTTTTCAGAAGGGAGAGATCTTGATGGCACATATGTCGCGAAGAGAGTATCGCATGAAGAGCGAAAATCAGGAGGCACATGCCACTAAGGCAAAAAGTCAATACGCCAGATCCAGAGCCAATGGTCGGCGCGTATATCGCGAGAGTGTAAAACCACGTAAAAGTACGATTCCTAATTTCAATGTCAACAGCACGCGGAAAGAATATACCCATGTTAGGTTGAATTTTTGGAAAATATTTTCTGATCGGCCTTATGTTTCAGTTTTGCTGATTGTAATTGCTCTGTTCCTAATCATGGTAAAAATCTGGTGGGGCTTGGTTGTTCTGCTGATTTTAACAGTAATTGGCATCTACTTTATTGCACGGTCGCATCATCCTAATCGAGTGCTTAGCCTTGAATTTAAGATGAAGGCTTCAAGAAAACTCAGCATGCTGCGAGCCCTGCAATTGGGTGCTTCTGTAACAATGTTTCTTGCGACGTATATGAAGCAGGTTGTCACCGTAAACTTTACTTCGGCCGGGTCAACGGACAGTTTGAATATTGTCGAAGGCTTTTTATCAAATCAAGGTGGTGCCTATGGTCAACAGGGAACGTACTTCCTTAATCTGTTGAATACGTTCACTGGCGGGCAGCTATGGAGTTCTTATCGTTATGCGACAAATAGTGCGCAGATGATGAGTTCCAGTTCCGGTCGAATGATCGTAATGTGGATCTTGCTGTTGATGATTGCTCCAGCTCTCTGCGTTTTGGCACAATTCTTTAAGGAGCCATACGCTAGAAATGTTACTTTGATTACTTCAATTATTGCAATGATCAGTTTTATCTTGACGCCATCTTTGATGCGACGCTGGATTGTTGCTTATGCAATGGAAAATCAAATGTTGCAAACAGCGGCTTCTAATGCTGTGACAATTGGTCCGATGGCTTATATTGCAATGGCATGTTCGATTGGAGTAATGCTGATCGCGTGTTATCGTTCGATCAAAAAAGATAATTTTAAGTAAAAAAAGACAGGCTAGAAAAATTGTTTCTAACCTGTTTTTTATTCTGAATTTTTAGCGGAATTAATTAACTGAGAGCTTTTAATTAGTACCAGTGGTGAGCTAACCAAAACTTCTTAGCATTAACCCATGAACCGTAACGGCTGTGAACATATTGATCAGCAACCCTTTCTTGGTTCTTAGCTGATAAATTGCCGTGTAAGTAAGCAATGTTTAATTGGTACTTACCGTAACAAACACCGTTTCTAGCAGTGTAGCTACCGCCTGATTCGTGCATTGCAATCCACTTCTTAGCTGCCCTTTCCCTCTTGGAAAGAGTAGCAGCTTGAACGGTTTGGTTAGTAGAAGTATTAGTAGTAAAAGTTTGTACAGCTATGATTGCTGTGAAGGCAAGTACTAAAGCTGCGAATAATTTAAATAAATTTGATTTGAAGTTTGATTTTACGTTATTATTCATAGTTCATTCATTCCCTAAAAATTTAAACTTAATGTTCTCTTAATGACTACGCTTATATACTACAAGCATAATGTGACAGCAATGTTACAAAACGAAGACGGAGCTCTTACAATCGATAAATAATCACATTTTTTAACGGTTAGAGACGCTTTTTTGGTAGAATTTAGGGGACAAATGATATTTTAGGAGGAAAAATATGGAAGTTAAACGTGTTTATGAAACTTTTCATCCTGAACATTACAATCTTTTTATTGACGTTAACCGTAAAAATAAGAAGATTTCAGGTACTTCAACTGTAACTGGGGATGCTCAAGAAAAGACTGTTTTAATTAGTCAAAAGTTTATGAAAGTCTCATCAGTTAAGGCTGATGGTCAAGATTTACCATTCACAGTTAGCGATGAAGATGAAGCAATTAAAATTGAATTAGGCAAAACCGGTAAGACTACGATTGCAATCGCTTATACCGCACCATTGACTGATACAATGATGGGCATTTATCCATCATATTACGAACTAAATGGTGAAAAGAAGCAAATTATCGGTACCCAATTTGAAACAACATTTGCACGTCAAGCCTTTCCATGTGTTGATGAACCAGAAGCTAAAGCAACTTTTAGTTTGGCACTTAAGTGGGATGAACAACCTGGCGAAATTGCTCTTGCTAACATGCCTGAAGAAAAAGTGGAAGATGGGGTTCACTACTTTAAAGAAACAGTTCGCATGTCTAGCTACTTGGTTGCATTTGCCTTTGGTGATTTGCAATCTAAGATAACTGAAACCAAAGATGGCGTTAAGATCGGTGTCTTTGCAACTAAGGCACACAAGGCTAAGGAATTAGACTTTGCTCTTGAAATTGCTAAAGAAGCAATTGAATTTTACGAAGACTTTTATCAAACTAAGTACCCACTTCCAAACTCATGGCAATTGGCTTTGCCAGACTTTAGTGCTGGTGCGATGGAAAACTGGGGTCTTGTAACATACCGTGAAGCATATCTTCTTCTTGATCCTGACAATACTTCACTTGAAATGAAGAAATTGGTTGCTACCGTTATTACGCACGAGTTGGCTCACCAATGGTTCGGTGACTTAGTAACGATGAAATGGTGGGACAACTTATGGTTGAACGAAAGTTTTGCTAACATGATGGAATATTTGTCCGTTGATGCTTTGAAGCCAGAATGGCACATCTGGGAAATGTTCCAAACCAGCGAGGCACCTGCTGCTCTTGGTCGGGATGCTACTGATGGTGTTCAACCAATTCAAATGAAGATTAATGATCCGGCTGATATCGACTCTGCCTTTGATGCAGCGATTGTTTATGCCAAGGGATCAAGAATGCTTGTAATGGTTCGAGCACTTCTTGGCGACGATGCTTTGCGCAAGGGACTTAAGTACTACTTCGATCACCACAAGTATGGCAATGCAACTGGTGATGACCTTTGGGATGCACTTTCAACTGCAACTGATTTGGATATTGGTAAAATCATGCACTCATGGCTTGAACAACCTGGTTATCCAGTTGTAACAGCTAAAGTTGCTGAAAATGGTCACCTTGTTTTAAGTCAAAAGCAATTCTTTATCGGTGAAGGAAAAGATGTCGACAGAACTTGGCAAATTCCTTTGAATGCAAACTTTGACGCACCTAAGATTATGTCTGAAAAAGAACTTGATCTCGGCGATTACAAGACTTTGCGTGAAAAGGCTGGTCATCCATTACGTGTCAATGTTGGCAACAATTCCCACTTCATCATTAAGTATGACGATACTTTGATGAAGGATATTATGTCAGACCTTGATGATTTGGATCCAATTGCTAAGTTGCAATTATTGCAAGATCTTCGTCTTTTGGCAGAAGGCAAGCAAATTTCTTATGCTGAAATTGTGCCACTTTTGACAAAATTCGCTGACTCTAAGTCTGGTTTAGTCATCAACGCTTTGTACACAACTGCTGCTAAGCTTCGTCAATTTGTAGATCCTGATTCTGATGAAGAAAAGAACTTGAAGAAGCTTTATGACAAATTATCTAAAGAGCAAGTTGCTCGCTTAGGTTGGATGCCAAAGAAGGGCGAAAGCGATGACGATGTTCAAATTCGTCCATATGAATTAGGTGCAAGCATTTACGCTGGCAACAGTGATTCAATCAAGGCTGCACATAAGTTGTTTGAAGAAAATGAAGACAACCTGGAAGCTTTGAATGCTGATGTTCGTCCATACGTTTTAATCAATGAAGTTAATAACTTTGGCAGTCACAACTTGATGGCTAAATTGATCAAGGAATATCAAAGAACTGCTGATGCTTCATATAAAGCTGATTTGCGTAACGCTGCTACTGATACAACTGATCCAGCTGAAATTAATAAGTTGATTGAATACTTCGAAGACGCTGATGTGATTAAGCCACAAGACTTGCGTGGCTGGTTTGCTGGCGTACTTTCCAATCACAAGGGTGAACAAGCTGCTTGGGATTGGATTAGAGAAGATTGGGATTGGCTTGATAAGACTGTTGGTGGTGACATGGAATTTGCTACCTTCGTTCAAGTTATCTCAAGAGTCTTCAGAACTCCTGCAAGATTGAAGGAATTCAAAGAATTCTTTGAACCAAAGCTTAACGTTCAATTGCTGAAGCGTGAAATTCAAATGGATACTAAGGTTATTGAAACCAGAGTAGATTTGATTCAAGCTGAAGGAAAGGCTGTTAACGACGCTGTTGCTAAGGCTTTGAACTAATTTGAATTAAAAAGCATTATGATAAAAGCTCTATCCGTTAGGATAGGGCTTTTTTTGACGAATAAAGAATTTAGCCTGTATAATAATGACTTGTGTAAACTTTGATTAAAGGAGTTTTATTGTAATCAAATGAATAACAAGAATATGGATACTACCTTTTTTGGTCAACCTCGAGGCTTATCTACTTTGTTCTTTACAGAAATGTGGGAACGATTTAGCTATTACGGCATGCGAGCAATTCTCCTGTTCTACATGTACTATGCCGTGACTCAAGGCGGATTAGGCATGAACCAAACGACGGCGGCATCGATCATGTCGATCTACGGCTCACTAGTTTATCTAGCTACTGTTGCCGGAGGCTGGTTGTCAGATCGTCTTTGGGGATCACGCCGAACTGTGTTTATTGGCGGTGTCTTCATTATGCTGGGTCATATTGTACTAGCATTGCCAGCAGGTACAGCTGCGCTTTATATTTCAATTGCTTTAATTGTAGTTGGGACTGGCTTGCTTAAACCAAATGTATCTAATATGGTTGGTGGCCTGTATTCAGAAGAAGATCGAAGACGGGATGCCGGCTTTAGTATGTTTGTTTTCGGAATCAACTTGGGCAGTGCCATTGCACCTATTTTGGTTCCTTGGGCCGCTAACGGTTTTGGCTTTCACTTATTTGACAGTGAGACCAACTTTCATGCTGGTTTTTCGTTGGCAGCGATAGGGATGTTCTTTGGTCTAGTGCAATATTACTTTGGCGGGAAAAAGTATCTATCAACTGACGGCTTATTACCTAATGATCCAATTGATAAAGCCGATTTATTGCGGATTGTAAAATGGATCGTAATTTGCATTGCCATTATTGCTGCAATTCTAGGCGTTATGGCTTCAATGGGTCAATTGAATGTCGATAATGTTATTACTTTGTTGACAATTGTTGCGATTGCCTTGCCGGTTTACTATTTCGTTGCAATGCTGCGCAGTCCGAAAGTTAATGAAATTGAACATTCACGGGTTAAGGCATATATCCCATTGTTCATCGCTGCTGCTATTTTCTGGGGAATTGAAGAATCAGGTTCAGTTATTTTGGCTTTGTTTGCTGAACAAAGAACTATTTTGCATATTGGCAGCTGGCATTTCTCAGCAGCCAACTTCCAGACGCTGAATCCAATTTTCATTATGATTCTCACGCCATTCTTCGTTTGGCTTTGGGAACACTGGAAAAATCAACCGAGTGCACCAGGAAAGTTTGCCAGTGGCCTGATTTTTGCAGGTTTTTCATATATTTGGATGGCCATTCCTGGAATGCTCTTTGGTACACAGGGAAGAGTTTCTCCATTATGGTTAGTCGGTTCCTGGTTTATTGTTGAAATCGCGGAAATGCTTATCTCACCAATTGGTCTTTCAATTACTACTAAGCTTGCGCCTAATGCTTACCGGTCACAGATGATGAGTTTGTGGTACCTAGCAGATGCCACTGGACAGGCCGTTAACGCGCAGATTGTTAAATTATATTCAACAAATACTGAAGTGGCCTATTTCTGGGCTGTTGGCTTGGTAAGCGTCATTTTCGGTGTCTTGATGTTCTTCATGGTTAAGCGAATTAATGGCTTCATGGAAGGCGTTAGATAAAAAAGCGTAAAAAAATAGAGCTCCAACGAGCTCTATTTTTTATTTTGTTTAGTTGTAAACAATTACAGCTTCATCCTTGATGACGTTTTTCCAAACCTTGTGGATCTCAGATGGACGAATGTTAACACATCCGTGTGAACCACCCTTAAGGTAGGCTGTCTTGCTCCAATCGGTTCTCCAACTAGCATCATGCAAACCACAGCCAGTTAAAGTAAATGGCATCCAGTACTTAACCTTGGAAGCATATTTAGTTCCATCATCGTTGTAGCCGCGAAGGGTACTTGGTGATTTCTTGTATTGAATATACCAAACACCAGTAGGAGTCCGGTTGCCCTTACCAGTGTAAGTACCAGTAACGACATCGGTTAAGTGAACAGCAACTTTGCCTTTTCTGACAACCCATAATTCCTGTTTCTTGATAGAAACAACAACGTAGTTATTGCCGATTCCATGATTGCTCTTGCCGTAGCCATGAGCATAAGTACTGTAACCTAAGCCATAGATATAATCAGCACCATTGATTGTCTTGGTACCATTCATAAAGGCTTTTTCAATTGCTGCTTGAGCCTTTTGCTCATAAATGCCCCAGCCATAGCTCTTATTTGTAACGGTAATGGTTTTGCCTTTAACGCTAGAGCCAGAAGGAACAGTGAACTTGTAGCTCTTCTTCAGAGTACCGACGTCCTTGTTCATTTGCTTTAACTTGGCAGTTAGCTTGCTGACATCTTTAAAATCATATTTGCCATTGCTGTAAGTAGCATCATCAATCAAGTCTGTTGCTTTAAGTTGGTAAGTTTTGCCAGCAATTTTATAAGAAACAACGGCTTTATTCATTTGGTTCAGCTTCTTTTTAGCAGTAGCCATTTCACTTGAACTGTAAGTGTAATTGTAATTGCTTGGTACGTCGGTATGCTGCTTCGTAAAGTATTTTTGCACTTTTGCTTTAGTAATCGTCTTAATTGAGCTATCATGGCTCAAGATTACTTTATGGTTCTTCAGCTCAACAACATTCTTGGCCTTTTGGTTAATCTTGGCAGTTGCTTTTGCTACCGTTAAGTTTCCAACCTTCACGCCGTAAATAGTAACGTTTGGATTAAAATGAGTTGTAGCGAATTTTCTTTCACGTGCTTCGCTTGCACCCCGATTATTGTGGATAACGACCCCAAAGATAATTGCGAGCACGATAATTATCCCGCCAATAATCAGAATGATATTATTGCGATTGTTACGTTTTCTTAGATCTTTTCTAGATTGCATGATTACCCAACTTATTTCTTTTCAAACATCGAATGAACGTTTGTTAACCAACAGTGTATCATCTACCAAGCGGTTAGTAAAGAAAGTACAATTAAATTAACGTTTTTATTATAATATTAAAGAAAGGCAATTTAAACGAAGAGGGTTAAAAAATGACGGATGATCCACTTGTTTTTCAAATGGGAATCGCTAAGAACAAGCCGCAATCTTACCGGAAAAAGGCTACGGTCAAGCAAAAACAATGTCCATTTTGCGATGTTGCTCACTTAACTGATATTTATAAGCGTGATGGCGACTTGATTTGGCTACATAATAAATTTCCTACTTTGCGTGATACGATGCAAACCGTGTTGATTGAAAGCCACGACCATAACGGCGATATTGCTACTTACTCTAAGGAGCACAATCGGAAGATGATCAAATTTGCTTTGAGCTGTGCAGAGGAGATGCAAAATAGCGGCAAATACGAATCCGTTCTTTGGTACAAAAATTATGGCCCGCATTCTGGCGGTTCTCTAATTCATCCGCATATTCAGATAGTTGGTCTAGAGCGCAAAAATGGCTACAAGTATATTCATCCCAACAACTTTGAGGGAGAAAGCTTGTTTAAAAATCAAGATGTGGAAGTCAATATTGCCCAGCATCCCGTTCAAGGCTATACAGAACTAAATATTAATTCTTTAACTAAAAAAGATCTGGCCTTATGGGCCGACTGGATTCAAAGCGGCGTCAAATACATGCTTAATATTATGTACAGCGGCCGCTGCGATTCTTATAACCTCTTCTTTTATCCGCGCGAAGACGGCGGAGTGTGTGCCAAATTAATTACTCGCTTTGATGCGCCGCCTTACTTCGTCGGTTATAAATTATCGCAAGTTAATGATGAAGTTACGCTTTATAATGAAGCGAAACGGTTTAGACAATTTTTTGATCATGGTTCAATAATAAAAGCCTAGAAAAAAATCCTAGGCTTTTTGCTTTAAAATTTAGTTTCGGCAAGATCATCTTCTGGTCGATGGGCTTGAATTCGTAAAACTTGCCATTCAAATTCATCATCGGGTTCCACCAAATTAATGCTCATTTTGTTTTGTGCAAAAGAGAAATCAAGATCAATTCGATTTTCAATCCATTCTACGCGATTAGGTGCCTTTTCAAGGCCTGAAACAACAATCTTTTCAGGCAAAGGGCTCTTTAAAAAGACGTATTTTTGGTAATTTGCATGGCGATTTTCTAATACAAGGCCATCTTGATCAACAGTTAAGTTCGAAAGCTTGCCTTCGTTGAAAGCATGACCAAACATGTGCATCCATTTGTTGATTTGGTCTAAAACAGCTTGATTATTTGCATTAAACTTGCCATCAGCATTAACTGTAAGATTAATGACAGTCGTTTTTCCGTTTTTGCGGTTTTGAACTAAGGTATCAATGACATTGTCCTTGGTAAGTTCGACGCCATTTTGTTCATCAGCTAAAAAAATAGTATATTTAGCGCAGGCTTTTTTTAGAAAATCGCCACCACTAACTGCTCGTGCACCGACATTGCGTGCGGTTTTGACTAAAAAATCCGCATCGGCGTTTTGTTCAGACTCTAATTTGAAATTTAAGACAATTGCAAAATCAGGATTCATGAAAAATACTCCTTTATTTAATACTTAGCTATTTTAACTTAAAAAGCGAGGAAAGGAAAAGATGAAAATTATTATTGCTCCTGCTAAAAAGATGAGACGTGATTTGGACGCCTTTCCCGTTCAAACTGAGCCGGAATTTCTTGCGCAAGCGCAGACGCTGGCTGTTTTTTTAAAAACAAGATCTGCTGCGCAACTAAAAGAGCTATGGCAGGCTAGCGACCGTGTGGTTCAGCAGGCCGAAAAGCAGTTAGCGGAAATGAATTTGAATGAGCGGTTAACGCCAGCAATCGTTGCCTTTTCAGGTATTCAATATCAATATATGGCACCTGATTTGTTCACGCAGCCAGCACTTGATTATATTCAAAAAAATCTGCGAATCCTTTCCGGTTTTTACGGCAGCTTGCGGCCGTTTGACGGAGTTTGTCCATATCGCTTGGAGATGAAAACCAAGATGGTGGGGTTCAAGGATTACAGTTTGTATCACTTTTGGAATCATCAGATTGCTGATTCCTTGTTTAAGGATGATGATCTGGTAATTAATCTTGCTTCAAAAGAATATTCACGTATGGTTTCGCCTTATTTAAACGATAACAGAAGGATGATCAGCATTGATTTTCAAGAAAAGAAAAACGATAGCTGGCGGACGATTGCTACTCACGCTAAGATGGCGCGTGGGGAAATAGTGCGCTTTATTGCCGAAGAGCAAATAAAAACTCCCGTGCAATTGCAGGAGTTTCATGATTTCGATTTTCAATTTTCACCGGATAACAGTACAAAGGATCATTTTGTCTTTCGTACCAATTTTGACTTTAAGCGGCATTAAAATAATGGTTTGACAAAGTCAGCGGCTAGTTGAGCAGCTTGATATTTGTATTCATTAGTAAAGCTGTGATCAGCATTTTCAATTAGATGCAATTCACTGTTAGCGTAAATTTCGTCGTACTTCTTGCTGTATTTAGGATCAACTACTTCATCCTTGGAACCAACAATAATTGAAGCAGGGCCGGTATAACGCTGAGCAATTTCATAAATTGGCAATACTTGAGCAGTTCTTAAGTAGAAGCCGCCCAATTTTTTATTGCCAAAAGGTACGTTGGCAGGGATGCGATCAGGGTTGTAGGTAGCCCCGCGAGTGCTGCCTTTTAATGCATCATCTTTTAATTGAGCCGCAGGTGCTAATAAGACGACTTTTTTAATTATATCAGGGTAAAGACCAGCAAGCATTGAAGCAACTACTCCGCCTTGAGAATGGCCGATCAAAAAAATGTTGCGAACATGCGGATCAGTTCGGACGTAATCTAAAATGGCTTTGCCATCTTCAATTTCATTTACCACGGTCATATCTTCGAACTTGCCATCGCTTTCGCCGTGACCGTTGAAATCAAAGCGGACACTGGCAACATTTTCATTGCGCAAATTATTGGCAATTTGCTTAAGCAAGTCAGTATTGCGGCTGGAAGTAAAGCCATGCATCAAAATTGCCATATCATAGATTTCGCCAAATGGTTCTTCACGATCGCCTACCAAGGTTAAACCATCGCGTTGAATTGTAATGCGTCCCATTGTCATTAGCTCCTTTAACATTTATCTTTCTAATAGTATTGTATACTTTTTAAATGTTAAATAAGCAAATTTTATATTTAAAATAGTTAAGAAAATGGAAAGAAAGTACACAAGATAGTAAGATAATTATAGTTAAGAACGGGAGTTGAAAAGATGGAAATAGTATTTATCAGACACGGTCAAACTGATGTTAATAAAGACAACCGCTTGCAAGGATCCCTTGTTGATGCGGAACTTAATGAGACTGACGGACGCAATTATGCCAAAAAGGCTGCCGCTAACTTTGATGAAAATGAATTCGACGTGGTTTATTCAAGTCCAATGAAGCGCGCTGTAGAAACTGCCAAGATTTTTACTAAAGGCCGTAAAGAAATTAAACTTGATAAGCGCCTGCTTGAGTTTGACTTTGGCGACTGGGATGGCATGAAGATGGAAGAGATCGGAGACAAATATCCCGATGTTGTCGATCCTTGGGGCAAGGTTAACCGCGATTACGTTAAATACGCTAAAAATGGCGAAACTTACGAAGAATTTGACAAGCGCTGCGGCGAATTTTTAGACGAAATGTATCGTAAGTATTCTGATAAAAATGTTTTAGTAGTTGCCCATGGCAGATTAATTAGAATGATGGCTGCTCATTATTTGACTAATGGTGATATGGACAAAATCGATACGATGGATAACTGTGGATTAACTAAGTTTGAAGTGCGCGATGGTATTGCCAGATTGTTTTACTACAATCGGTTACTCGCTTAAGCTGGAATTTTCCGGCTTTTTTGTAATTAAATATTGACATCGTGTCATCTTCTTCCTATCATAATGATAGTTGATGACGGAGTGTCATTTAAGGGAGGCTTGTTTGATGGTTAAACAAACTTTTTTAAATTTGCCGGATGAGAAGAAAAAGCGTGTAACTGCGGCTTTGCTGCATGAATTTAACAATCATGCTTTAACTGATGCACAGGTAGCTAGAATTGTTAAGGATGCCAATATTGCCAGAGGCGCGTTTTATAAATACTTCGATGATTTGGCCGATGCATATACTTATTTGTACAGAATCGCAATTCAAGAGATTCATATGAATATGCAGCCATCGGAAAAATTTGACCCAGCATTTTTCTATGATCAAGTCTGTAAGTTTATTTCAGAAACGCAGCACAGCAAGTATGAGGCAATGATGAAGCTGCATATGCTGCGCAATGAGGCTGCTCTTCCCGGTGCGATGAAGACCAACTCTGAGCAGCTGCTGAAAATGAGCCCTGAAATGTGGAGCGCAATGGTTCTGAGTCATGAAGTTATCAATTCTGTTTTCGCTGATCCCGAAAATAGAGAAAAGAATCTGAAACGATTCAAAGAAAGTCTGTATTTGATAGATAGAGGGAGTAAAAGGTAATGTTTTTAGCTTTTAAGGAAATAAAGCGTGAAAAAATGCGTTACGGCTTGATCATTTTGGTGATTTTTTTGATCAGCTACTTAATTTTCATGCTTTCTTCATTGGCTCTAGGATTGGCTGATGAAAATACCCAGGCGATTGAATCTTGGAAAGCACAAAAAGTTGTTTTGAATAAAAATTCCAATATTAGCATGAGTCAGTCGGTATTAACCAAGACTGATCTTAAAAATGCTAAAGTAGGCAAAAAAGAGGCATACGTTGGCTTAACGCCTTTTGTAGCTAAGGCCAAGAATCGTCCGTCAATGTCTGCACAATTCTTGGGGATCGATAAGGATCAGTTCATTTATAAAGACCAAGAAGTAGTTTCTGGTCGCAAGGCTAAGAAAAATAATGAAGTTACGGTTGACCAGGCCTTCGAACAAAAGGGCTATAAATTAGGCGACAAAATTTCTTTGAATGATTCGAAGAAGAAATACAAGATCGTTGGCTTTCTTAAAAATGCCAAGATCAACATTGGCCCAATTGTCTATGGTTCAATGGCTACCTGGAAGAAATTAAAGGTAACCATGCCTAATGTCCAAACTTCAGCAATCATCTCACAAAACAGCAATTATAAGTTCAATCACAAGAATGCGAAGACATATGACATTAAGACTGTCATTAACAAGTTGCCAGGCCATTCAGCTCAAAACATGACTTTTGAATTGATGATTGGTTTCTTATTCGTTATTTCATTAATCATCGTAGCAGCCTTCTTGTACATTTTGACGATGCAAAAATTGCACAACTTTGCAGTTATGCGTGCACAAGGTATTCCATCAAAGACTTTGGTTAATGCTACAATCAGTCAATCAATTATTTTGATGGCTAGCGGCGTAATCGTTGCTCTTCTTGCAATGTGGCTGACGGCAGTCTTATTGCCAGCTGCTGTTCCAATGAACTTTAGTCCGGCGATCATGGTTGTTGGTACGGTCGGCATGCTTTTGATGGGCATTATCGGCAGTTTGATTCCAGTAAGATCAATTTTGAAAGTTGATCCGGCACAAGCGATTGGAGCATAAAAATGGCAGTAATTGAATTAAAAGATGTAAAAAAAGTCTATGGTAAAGGCGACGCTCAAGTTGAAGCCCTGAAGGATGTCAATTTTGAAGCTGATAAAGGAGAAGTGGTCTTAATTATGGGACCATCCGGCGCTGGTAAAAGTACGTTTTTAACCATTGCTGGTTCTCTTCAAAAGTCAACTTCTGGCCAAGTGTTAATTAATAACGAAGATATTACCAAGTTTTCAGCCAAGGAAAGCAATAAATTGCGCTTGAACAAAATCGGCTTTGTTTTGCAAGCCTACAACTTGGTACCATATTTGAGCGTGACCGAACAATTTATTTTGGTTGATAAGGTCAAAAAGCAAAACAATCTGTCTAAGGATGATCTGGCAAAATTATTTAAGGATTTAGGAATTGAAAAATTGGTGAAAAAATATCCTAATGAATTATCCGGTGGTCAGCAGCAAAGAGTAGCAATTGCACGGGCACTATATGCCAATCCTGAAATTCTTTTGGCAGATGAGCCTACAGCTTCATTGGATACGCAAAATGTAGAAGAAGTTGGCAAGCTGTTCAAAAAACTAGCCAAAGAACGTAACAAAGCAATCATGTTAGTTACGCACGATCCTCGTCTTGAAAAATATGCGGATCATATTTATGAGATGATGGACGGACAAATGACCAAGAAAAAGTAGTTGAATATAAAAAGTGTCTGGGAAAAACTAATTCCCTGACCTAAACAAAAATGCGCTAAGAGATTTCTCTCTTAGCGCATTTTTTGTGTACTTTCAGTCCAGGCCTTGATATTATTAAATCACCACAAAATAAAAACAAAAAGGTGGACTTAATCATGTATCAAAATTATATCACAGGCCAGACTGCTTTAACACTCAACTTGGATTTTTCCATTCCTAAAAATCATCTCGTCAACGTCATTAATGATTTCGTTGATTCGATTCCAGCCGATGGTTTTAGCCGAACAAAGAAGCATTTCCTACCACACAATTAACAACTTCCGTTCAAGCGAGCATGCCAATCTATTGATTAAAAAAAGCTTTGTTTACTTCGTTAATATGCTTCAAGAAGAAGAATTAATCCGCGAAGAGGCAATTTTTATTGACGGAATCAAGCTCAAAACTCAGGCAATGGCTTTTTACGATGAATTAATTGCCAAGAATATGGCCCGGGCAATGCGGGAAGAAGAAATTCAAACCAGTACTGGCATGGAAATATTGGCAGAAGAAACCGAGCAAGAAATTGCAAGACTTGGCGATGAAATTGAGAAAGAGCCTCGTGCCGTTCCCGGCGGCTCGCCTAATAAACAAAAGCGTCGAGGATTAAAAAAATCCTGCATCGTCTGCGCAAGGATTATATTCCTCGTGCACAAAAGTATGAACAAGCCAAGCAGATTTTCGATGGCCGCAACAGTTATTCCAAAACCGATCATGACGCTATCTTTATGCATATGAAAGAAGATCACATGAAAAACGGCCAGCTCAAGCCAGACTACAATATTAAGGCAGCGAGTATAATTATTCAATGCGATGACTGCTACACTGATTGGCAAGAAGTATTTAAAAGGAAAAGCAAAGAAAGTTCTTCAAAGCGAAGAAGGCAGACGAATCTACGGCTGCAGAAAGCCAGATGTAGAGCCAATCTTCGGGCACATGAAGAACTGTTTTGGCATACGCCGAACTCATCTGTGAGGCAAAAATAAAGCGGCAACAGATGTAGGGATTGATGTTTATGACCATGAACTTAAGCAAATATTGGCAAAGAAGAGCTCAATAAATGGGCTTTTTTTAATAATCGGATAAAAATAAAGAAAAGAAAAAATCGAAACTGCTAAAAAAGCAATTTCGATTTTTTGAATATGCCCGGAAATCAGTTAGTTTTTCCAGACACTTTTTGTTCCAAAATAATTTTAAGTATTAAGTAAATGGTTAATTAGATTCAGAGCTTTGTAATTATGTGGAGAAAAGATTATGAATAGCAATTAATCCTTTTTAACATTAGCAACTTTGACATATTTATTGTTACCAATGCGATAGAACTTTTTACCTTTGATAGTAACAATCTTATCATTATCCAGTGTCAAGATTGTGCCCTTCTTCAGAACAATATGCTTGTGGCCTTTCTTAATGGCCTTACCACTCTTTGCGTAAACAAAAGCGTTATGGATCAAAACTTTGCGTTTCGAAGTATTATTAACTTTGACGTATTTATTTTCTCCAATTTGGTAGAATTTCTTACCGTTGAAGGTAAAGATTTGACCATTGTTCATAGCATGAATAGTTCTACCCAATTTAAGGACAATGTTCTTACCATTTTCTTTAAGAGTAGTAATTCCATCATTTTGATAGATATAAGCATTATTAGTTAAGACAATATCAAGAGCTGGTAAAAGCTTATCAGTATCACCATTGCCTTGAATTTGTGATGAATCAGCTGAACCAGTATTAGTGATGGAGCCAGTATTACCAGTATCACTAGGGGTTACTGGAGTTTCATCTGGAACTACAGCAATCAACGTGCTAAGTGGCATCAATGTTGTAGCCTTGCCTAAGACAACATTTCCATCGCTGTCTAGCAACTTATCAGCTTTAGACAAATCAACATCATTCAATTCAGCATTACTATCGTTAACATTAAATACTACATAAAGTGTCTTGCCATCTTCTTTGTAAGCGAAAGTAAAGATACCACCTTCACCAGCATTGACTGTCTTTATTGTCTTAGCGATTTCATCATAATTGTTCAATCCTAAGGCAGGTTGACTCTTACGTACATTAACCAAATCTTTGAAGTAGTTAACAAGATCTTGATTTTCTTTGACACGTTCCCAATTAATTTCGTTGACTGAAATTGGAGCATTGAAACTATTATTGTTACCGTCTTTAGTTCTTAAAGCTTCTTGGCCACTATCAACGAATGGCACACCTTCGGCCAACATGATCATTGACGTTGCTAATTTATCACGCTTAATAATATTAGCTGGAGATTCATCTGGTAAAGCCGACTTCAACAAGTCATACAAAGTACGACCATCGTGACATTCAACATAGTTGATAGTTTGACTTGGTGATTGATATGGGTGAATCTGCCAAGAAACACCAGGAATTGCTAAGTCCTTACCACCCAAGTAGCTGGCAATAAACTTCTTAGCATCAGCTTCATACGTTTTTTCTTTTCCATCACCGATAACCAAACCTGGAGCGTAAGTTGGTTCATTAGATCTTACTGAGTTTCTAATATCATCACTGAAGAAGCCAATTGAAGGGATTTTATCTGCATTGTATTGACCAGCACCGATATCACGCTTGGTGGTTCTCATATCCCAGCCTTCACCATAAAGAAGCATACCAGGATCAATCTGATTTAATTCAGTCCGAATATCATTCATGGTAGTAGTATCAAGCAATGACATAATATCAAAGCGGAAGCCGTCAATGTTGTAGTTTTTAGCCCAGTATTTAACTGAATCCAAGATATACTTTCTCATCATCAGGCGTTCACTGGCAGTATCATTACCACAACCACTATCAGTTACCATATTGTTATCATCATCGTATTCGAAGTAATAACCTGGAACTGTCTTTTGCAAGGCTTGGTCATTTGGTGAGTATACGTGGTTGTAAACAACATCCATGATTACTCTAATACCGGCCTTGTGCAAACCGTTGATCATTTCTTTCATTTCCATGATTCTTGTGGTTGGATCAGCTGCGTTGCTTGAATAACTTCCTTCTGGAACATCATAGTTCTTAGGATCATAGCCCCAATTATAAGTTCCATCATTTTTAGTTTCATCAATACTTGCGAAGTCAAACATTGGCATAATTTGAACATGAGTAATGCCTAATGACTTCAAGTAATCCAAACCAGTGACCTGGCCATCAGGAGTTACGCCTGATTCAATCATGCCTAAATATTTACCTCTATCTTTAATACCTGAGTTTGGATCACTCGTAAAGTCACGAATGCTGGTTTCATAGATAATTGCATCAGTTGGGCTTGAGAATGAAGGCATTCTATTAAAGTCATCTGGTTTAATTGCATCATAATCTTCAATAACTGAACGAACACCATTGATGGTTACTGCCTTTGAGTATGGATCATTACTTTCAGTCTTGCTACCATCACCGAAGGTTAAGCTGTAATCATATGCCCAATCCTTGTAATCACCTGGAAGAGATACTGACCAAACACCCTTATCACCACGAATCATGACAAATGTCTTAGTTGCAGGTGAGTCATTATCCAATGAGTTACTATATAAGTTCAAAACAACATTCTTAGCTGTTGGTGCCCAAAGTTTAATTTGGGTTTGTTTTTGAGTGTATTTTGCACCTAAATCATCGCCGTCATAGTAATATTTGGCATCGAATGCATCGGATCTGACGTATTTGCCAATATCGATATACTTAAAGTTGTTGTAAATTCCAATTTGATTATTAGCTAAAATATCAAGATCTTTGGCTGTGGTAATCTTAAATTCTTTACTCTTGCCATCTTGATCAGCGTCAACTGCGGATATATCAACAACTTCGTTATTGTTCATTTTTAAGATGGCTTTAGCTTCATCTGCAGTCATCTTTTTAGCAGTCTTTATATCTACTATATTGCTTGATTCCATTGAAGCTGAAGCTAAGCTTTCTGGTGCTAAAGCAAAGCTTGGTGTGTAGTAAGCCGTTGTATCGTTATTTACTAAATAAATATCAGTAGTTCCATCGCCTGGAAGCGGAGTAAATTCTCTAGTCTCAGTATCACTACCAATCGGTGAAACAAAAATCTTTTTAAATGTTTGGCCTGACAAGTCAAAGCTACCAACTTCATCATCATCGTCTTCCTTCGATAATGATACTGTCTGTTTACTTTGATCAGTATCAGTCCAGTAATTAAGACTTGTTGCATCAGGATTACCATGATAATGAACTGTTATTTTAGCTGAATTATAGCTTGGAGTTACATCCTGACTATCATCAGAACCTTCTTTGTACCAAACTTCAGCCTTACCATTATCGTCAACAGTCAATGAACGGTCGTTACCTGTACCATCTTTATCCCAGGAGTTTGTACCTTTAATCAAAACTCCTACTTCTTGTTCATCATTATCGAGTGTAATGTTGGCATAATAACCATAATCATCCTTGCCGTCCCAATTATATTGAACACCAGTACTGCTTGGATTCTTGCCCCATACATAAGGTACCCATTTAGTACCATCACCTTTATAGTGAATAACAACTTTAGTTGTGTCCTTTACCGTTTCTGTATCAGATTGAGGTGTTGCAGGAGCTGAAGCACTACTTTCTGCATTTGCTGCTGGTTGCGCATTATTTTGCTTAGCTGCAGTAGGTGTAGCTTGATTACCTGCATCTTTTGTTTTATCTTGGTTATTAGCCGTTGCAGGATGTTGTATTTGCTGTGTTTGTTCGGTGTTGTTTGCTGCTTGATTTGCGTCAACTTCAGCGGCTTTAACATTGTTAGTCCAAGTTGCACCAAGCCAAAGGCTCAAAATGGCTGATGCACAAACAAATACGCATTTACTTCCACTGTAACGGTTTTTATTTTTATTCATTATAGTTTCCTCCTGTTTGAATATTCCGGAATAAGTGTATATTAAAGCGCTTTCATCAACAATAGCGAATGTGTATGTTACCGCTAACAATTTGTATGTTAATCTGTATTTGTGCATATGAAAACCCGGATTTATTTTAATCGTTTTTATATTTCAAAAAGAAAAAGGTTGATTTATCAGCATCTAAAAAATGTTGGTTATCAACCTTTTTAATTTAACAATCTAAAAAATTTGATTAGGTTATTATTAATTTTTTGCATTTTCAAGTTCAGAGATCATGCTATCTCTATATGTTTGTGAGTCCAAATCACCTGTACCACGCCAAAAGCTTAAATCATTATCATCATCGTCTTCACTTGTATTTTCTTCAATTTCAAGCTTTTGAGCTTCAGTATCAAGAATCATAGCATAATTACTCTGAATCATGTATTGGAAAAGCAAACTATCATAATCAGAATTGGCCTTATTGTGCATTACAAACAAAGTATGCCTATCTTCAATGATGTTTAATTCTTGAGCTTTATTATTAATATGATCAAGATAGATTTGAATTTCTAACAGGATCAGTAATATTATTATTATACGCGTGGTGCTAGTTGAAGAAGCTGAATCCATATCTCTGTAGGATGTAGCTGATATTGTAAGTTAGTACAATTATCTCGACAGTTTGTTGGAAACCATCTACACTTCTTGCAAGTATATTTTCAATTCCGTAGTACTTTAGTACTGAACACACACTCTCGATTGTTCTGCGAATTGCCATTAGCTCTCTTTTGTTATGCTGCTTAGCACCCTTCATATTTTTCCGATAAGGTGTCCACAGTATATAACCGTCTATCTTGAGGGCATCGTGCAGTCGTTTGCCTATATAACCTTCATCGCCTAAGATAAAGTGCCCTTCGGGACGGGTACTGAGAATCAGCTCTTCTGCTTCTTTTGCATCGTGGATTGATGCCTTGGTGATTACATAGCCAAGAATATACCCGTCTTGAGATACGGCAAAATGGCCTTTAAAACCGTAGTAGTAAAACTTTTTGGTTGAGTTATAGCCAATGTTGGCTGTTCCTTCAAATACCTTAGCCCTGCGGTTTCTAATTGGCTGACACAAAGGCATGGGTAGACTGTCAATGATCATGTACTGATCGGACAGATCGACTCTTGACTTCAGATCGTTGACGATCTGAGCAGTGATGCCGAGAAGCGCTCTAGCCCTGCAATTAAAACGAGACCTAGAAAGACCACAAAGTCCCCAGCAACGGGCAAATCTGCGCTGAGAAGATATACCTTCCTCAGCTTGCCAGACAAGTAATGCAATGATTTCGTAGTCTGGAACCTTTACCAGACTGGCATTGCGGCGGTGAGTTAACCGAGATGGGGCGTACTTGTAATAAACTTAAACTTCCCACACCAAA